>URUW01000209.1 GCA_900551205.1 uncultured Collinsella sp.
GGTCATGCCGCCGAAGTTGAAAGGCAGATTGCCGCTCTGGCGGGTTTGCAGCGTCGGCTGGTTACGGTGTTTGGTAAAACGCCGTAACTCTACAGTTCAGTCACGACAACGTTGTTGTAGATCTCGTCCCAGCGGTCCATGACCAGGTGGCCGGTCTTGGGATCCATGGCGTTAAGCTTGCCGCAGGTATTGGCGGTCTTGAGCACCGTGACATCGTCGGCACCAGCAGCAATGGCATGCGCAAAGCCGGCGATGGTCGAGTCGCCGGAACCCGTCGCGTTCACAGCCGCAATCGCGGGCGTCTTGGCGCGGAACGCGCGGCCCTCATGGAAGCCCACCGAACCGGCAGCCCCCATCGAAACGACAACCCAGGGGATACCGGCAAAGCGGTCATCGGCGGCAAGCGCCTCGCGCAGGGCATCGACATCATCAGTCGTAAAGGACGTACCCAGCAGGCCGTTAATCTCGGTCAGGTTGGGCTTTACGAGCTCAGGCTTAGCGTCAGACTCCAGCGCGGCCTCCAGCGATGCACCCGAGGTGTCGAGCAGCACCTTGGCGCCCGCCTCCTCGGCGATCTTGACGAGCTCGGCATAGTAGCCGGCATCGACGCCACGCGGCAGCGAGCCCGAAAGCGTCACAACGTCCGCCTTCGCTGCAAGCTCGGCGAACTTGGCCGTAAAGGCATCGAGCTCGGCGGGAGCGATCTGCGGGCCGCTCTCCAGCAGCTCGGTCTGATTGCCCTCGTGCAGGATATTCAGGCAAATGCGCGTCTCACCGGCGATGGGCACAAAGTCGTTCTTGACGCCGTCGGCATCCATAAGCTCGGCCATATAGGCACCCATGTGGCCGCCGAGCAGACCGGTCGCGAGCACATCGTCGCCCAACTGCAGCAGCACGCGGCTCACGTTGAGGCCCTTGCCGCCAGCGGTCTTTTCGGGCGTCACGCGGTTCACGTCGTCGATAATCAGCTTGTCGAGTTGATAGCGCGTATCGATCGACGGGTTCATGGTAACGGTCAGAATCATGTTGAACTCCTGTTTCCGGGGCACGACACGCGCAGCCCCAAACATACGATAGCTCGTTAAAGGATCTCGATCTCAAAACCGCGAGTGACGGTCTCCCCCGGCTTGGCAACCAGGCAGCCACGCTTGTGCTCCAGAATATCGTCCTCGTCGGAGCAGGTGGACAGGCCGCCCCACGGTTCCACGGCCACAAAGTCGCCCTCGGGCTTGCTCCACACAATCAGGTATGGCATATCAGGGAACGTCAGGCGCACGCCCTTGTCCTCGGTTTTCTTGGTCAGCGTAACCACGCGACTGTCGAGCACGTCAAAGATGGTCTCCGCGAAGTCGAAGAGTTCGTGGGTCAGCGGCAGGTTCTGACCGATCATGGGGTTCTTGCTGCAATGCTCGACATCAATCAGGCCCGTCGAGGGAACGGCAGTACAGAGCTCGGCGGCCTCACGCTGATCAAAACGAAGCTCATAGTCGTCATAGGACTCGTCCTCGTCGAGCGGGCACTTAAAGCCGGGGTGGCCACCCACAAAAAACGGCATGTCCTCGGTGCCCTCATTGGTCACCTCGTACGACACGGCCACCTTTTCCGAATCGATCGTGTAACGAGCAACAATCTTAAACGGATACGGATACTGCTCGAGCAGCTCGGCGTGGTCGGCAGAGCTTAGGCTCAACGCAGCCATGTTGTCGCTCTGCTCCTCGAGCTTCCACTCCTGCTTGCGGGCAAAGCCGTGGCGGGCAAGCTTGACCTCGCGGCCACCCATGGTCATTGCGTGACCGTCACGAAGGCCGCCGCAAATCGGAAAGCAAATGGGTGCCTGGCCCGACCAGACCGAAGGATCGCCCTGCCACAGGTACTCGCGACCGTTGGCTTTAATCGAAGTGAACGATCCGCCAGCCGTGCTCAGTGCCACACGAATAGAACCGTTATCAAGAACAAACTCCATAGGAGCCTTCCCTTTCTTACGCCAGCCCGCCGAGTGAATAGGGCTGATAGAAAACCGGCCCGCGCCCCCTCACAGAAACGCGAGCCGTCAACGGACTAGTAAATTACGCCGGATACCCGCTAGTCATGGTATTCGCCGCGGTCCCACTTCTCGAGGAACTCGTCAAAGAAGTGCGGGTCAGCCTGAGCCTCGGCGTCGGCCTTATTGCAAGCGTCGATCTTGGCGATCAGGGCATCGTGCTCGGGGGTCTTCTCGTAGGGCTCCTCCAGGAAGGCAAGCATGATGTCGGCCATCAGGAACTCACCGGTAATCTTGCCGCCAAAGCCCACGATGTTGGCGTTGAGCTCGCGACGGGCATACAGGGCAGAGGTCATGTCGCGAACCAGGGCGCAACGGGCGCCGGGAACCTTGTTGACGGCGTTGGTGATGCCGATGCCGGTGCCGCACAGGGCCACGCCAAAATCGGCCTTGCCGCTGGCAACAGCCTCGCCCACGGCCTTACCGTAGATGGGATAGTGCGTACGGGTGTGGCTGTAGGTGCCGCAGTCGAGCACCTTGTAGCCAGCCTGCTCCAGGCGGTCGGCCAGATAGATCTTCTCGTCCGTAACGATATGGTCGCAACCGATTGCGATGGTCTTCTTCATCAGAACGTCCTTTCGTCTGAATTCACAAGTTGAGATAGAAGTTCGAGTTCTCGGTGGCTCTCGTTAGGCCATCTTGTTGAGCATGTCGACACGGATCTGGTGACGGCCGCCGGCGTACTGGGCGCGCAGGAACTCGCGGGCGATCTTCTTGGCGACCTCGGTGCCCACAACGCCCGGGCCCATGGTGACCATGCGCGAGCCGTTGTGCTCGCGGGTCATGTAGGCGGAACGCTCGTCGGAAATGTTGGCGACGACCATGCCCTTGATCTTGACGGCGGCCATATAGGAGCCGACGCCGTACTTATCGAATGCGAAGCCCTGGGAATCCTTGTGCTCCAGCAGGTCCTTGGCAACGGCGGTCGCGGAATCGACAAAGTCCGCAGCAGGGGTCTCGGAATAGTCGACGACCTCGTGACCGTCAGCGATGAGCATCTCCTTGATGGACTCCTTCATCGACATACCGTCGGCATCGGAAGCGATTACAACCCTCATGACATCCTCCTTGAGAGATACGCAGGTGCGTAGTTTCTGTTTGGAAGTGTTGAATCGCGCTCAGGTCCGGGCATCTGAATGTGCGGTTCTTCACTGTTCATGTTTATTTGAACACATTCGAACATCGGGTGCAACCATTATTTGTTTAACTTTGTTCTTTTTTGAACAAATACCGTTCA
>URUW01000210.1 GCA_900551205.1 uncultured Collinsella sp.
GCGGCATTCGCTTCAACACACTCGAGCAGCTATGCCTCGCCCTTCGTTGCCAACCCGGAGACCTTCTCGAAGTCATGAGCGAAGAGGATGCCCGAAAGGAGTTCGGACTCGATTGGTCCGCCGAGGATTAGAGGGCGGTCGTACTCGCCCTGCACACGGGGATGCGAATCGGCGAGGTCTGCGGCCTTCGGTGGTGCGATGTGGATTTCGAGACAGGCCTGATCTCGATCAGACACTCGGTGGCGTACGCGAAGGGAATGGGTTCGTTCATCAAGGACACCAAGACCCATGACGCCAGGGGTATCCCCATCGACCTGGTCGGCCTACTCCCCTTCCTGAAGGAGACCCACGAGATCGACTGCGGAAAGCTGCGCTTGCGCGGCCTTACCGGGGCGGTCGAGATCGGGGACTGCTACATCCTGTCGGAGCCGGGCGCGACCTTCGCGACGACAAGCTATATCCGCAGGGCGTTCAAGACGTTCTCGGAGACCAACGGCCTCATGGGCACCAACGACGAGCTGATCACGTTCCACGGCCTTCGCCACACGTTCGCAACGCAGTGGATCCGCCAAGGCGGCGATATCAAGGCGCTCCAATCGATCCTCGGCCACAAGGACGCCATGGCGACGCTCAACGTCTACGCCGACATCGAGCCCATCTCCAAAATCCATAACATGCTGCGCGCCACGCCGTGCCTTTGGCGCGGGCACCTCGGGCCGAGGGTCGATCCGGGTCCCATGTTCCAACAGAGGATCCAGGCGTTCGGCTACGGCATCACCGAGCCGGACGACCGAAATATCGCCATACGCGACGTGAAGACGAACAGTTGGCTCTAGCTCACCGAGTACGCGGCAGTGCTGGGCCCATCCCAACTGATGTCACGGTGGTCCGATAGGGGCGCCGCCCGCGGCATGCGCCGCGGAGCGGTATCCCCTACCGAAGGGCGGGGATGCCCTCCGCTTCCAGTTCGGAATCAGCCGTCGGAGGCGTTCGGCTGACTGCGGGAACGGCCTGTCCGCTCAATGTGTTCGGCTGAGATCGGAAATCAACCCAACACGAGCCGGACACGCGCCAGACGGCTCTTCCCCGTACGGCCTTCCCCCTTACGCTCATGTTGCAGACGTGTAACGCCGCTGTAAGCGCACCTCTTTTGGCGCCAGACAGGTACAATGATGAACACTGTACCGTAGCGGAGCGCCCCGCGCGCGCCGCAACCACGCGAAAGGGTTTCCCATGGCCGAGATCTCGTCCTCCCGTATCGTCATCACCGTCCTTGGCAAGAACCGCCCCGGCATCGTCGCCGGCGTCACCCGTGTCCTGGGCGAGGCCAACGTCGACATCCGCGACATCACGCAGTCCATTATCGAGGACATCTTCACCATGACCATGCTGGCCGATACCGCCGAGTCCAAGCTCGACTTCGCTGAGCTGCAGAAGGCCCTGGCCGAGGCCGGCGAGCTTTCGGGCGTCAACGTGTCCATCCAGCGCGAGGACGTCTTTAACTTTATGTACCGCCTGTAGCGAACAGGCCGTGCAGGAACAGGCCGGCGCATCTGCACTCAAGCACGCCGCCCCCACACGGCCCGGAGAGGAGCGCACATGGCCTACGACGCCAAGAAAATCTATTACCGCTTCGATGACCACTTGAGCCGACTGGTTCTGGATTACGAAGCAAGCCGCCAGATTTCGTCTGAGAGCGAAAGCCTCTACCACGGCCTGCCGACCGACCCTTATGACGAGGGCTTGTTCGAAGAGCACAATGTCAAGCGCGGCCTGCGCAATGCCGACGGCTCGGGCGTGGTCGCGGGCCTCACTCGTATCTCGGATGTGCACGGCTACAACAAGGTCGACGGAAAGGTCGTGCCCGATCAGGGCAAGCTCACGCTTCGCGGCTACAGCATCGAGGATCTGGTCAACAATGCCCAGGCCGAGAATCGCTACGGCTACGAGGAAGTCGCCTATCTGCTTATCACGGGTTCGCTGCCCAACAAGGAAGAGCTCGACGGCTTTTGCGAGCGCCTGGGCGCCTTTAGACATCTGAGCGACGAGTACGTTAAAGAGTTCCCTATGACCACGGTATCGTCGAGCATCATGAACGTGCTCCAGCGCGCCGTACTGCTGCTCTACGCCTTCGATGCCGAACCAGACGCGATCACGCCCGAGCACGAAATCGACGTCGCCATTTCCATGCTCGCACGTCTCCCGCGCATCGCCGCCTTCGCACACATGGCCTCGGTCGCCAAGCTTCGCGGCTCCGAGGTTCACGTGCCGCACCCCACACCCGGTCTCTCCACCGCCGAGACCATCCTACAGGTCCTGCGCGGCGGCATGGCGTTCACCCGCGATGAGGCGATGCTGCTCGACGTTATGCTCATGCTGCATGCCGAGCACGGCGGCGGCAACAACTCCACCTTCGCTTGCCGCGTTCTGTCGTCTTCGGCCACCGACCCGTATTCCGCTTACGCCGCGGCTATCGGCTCGCTCAAGGGCCCGCGCCACGGCGGTGCCAATGCCAAGGTCGTGTCTATGCACGAGGACATCCGCGCGCATGTCTCCAACTGGGAGGACGAGGACGAGGTTGCAGCCTACCTGGGCAAGATTCTCGACAAGCAGGCCTTCGACGGCACGGGTCTCATCTACGGTATGGGCCACGCCGTCTACACGCTGAGCGACCCGCGTGCCGAGGTGTGCCGCCGTTACGCGCGCTCACTGGCAGCCAAGAAGGACTTGGGCGAAGAGTTCGCACTCATCGAGCGCATCGAGCGCCTGGCACCCCAGGTCATGCGCGACCACGGCATGACCAAGCCCATCTGCGCGAACATCGACCTGTACACGGGCTTTATCTACAAGATGCTCGGCGTGCCCGAGACGCTTTTTACGCCGCTATTCGCCGTCGCCCGCATGGCCGGCTGGTCGGCGCACCGCATGGAAGAGCTCTTCTGCGCGCACCGTATTATTCGCCCGGCCTATCGTCCGGTGATCGAGCCGCTGGAGTACAAGCCGCTCGCCGACCGCTAGGACGCGAACCGTTATAGAACTCGAGCGTGGCCAGGGACCCAAGCCCTCGGCCACGCTTTTTATGCCAGTAGAAAGGGCTGCATCAAATGATTGTGTTTTCCGATATGGATGGGACGCTGCTGACGAGCGATAAGCAAATGAGCGATGCCACCTGGGCGATGCTCGACGAGCTCGCACGTCGTGGCATCGAGTTTGTTCCCTGCACGGGACGTCCACTGTCGGGCATCT
>URUW01000211.1 GCA_900551205.1 uncultured Collinsella sp.
CTCCAGTCCGGACCGCCCCGCGGTCCAACTTTCTGTCCGCACCCCCTTGGGGACAGACTTACATGAGTGCTTTCACTCATTTGTGACAGACATGGATTTGTCATTTTGCCGTTCTGGGCCTGTTTTTGGCGCAGATTGGATATAAATAGGTCACAGGCTCAGCATTTCGCGTTCCTTCTCTCCTTTTAGGTGTTGCCTGTACGGCTTTGAAAGGAGAGACCATGCCCCGATGCGCCCGCGAAATATCGCTCACCGGCTATTACCACGTCTTTGACCGCGGCAACTCCAAACAGATCATTTTTGAAGATGATTCCGACCGCTATCGTTTCTTATCGGACATCTCAGACAGGTTTGCGTGCCATGACGTGGCGGTGTTGGCCTGGTGCCTTATGGATAATCACTTCCATTTGATGGTTGATGACCCATATGACAACCTTTCAAAGGCAATGCAGTGCGCGCTGACGGCCTATGCCAAGTATTTCAATGGAAAAACGGGAAGAACGGGTCACCTGTTTGATAATCGCTATTCGCGGATCGCGGTCGAGTCGGACACGCAGGCGGTGCAGTTGCTCGATTATATCCATCTCAATCCTGTGAAAGGTGTGCTCGACTCGCTCGATGCCTACCGCTGGTCAAGCTACAAGGCATACCAGCTGGGATACGATCCCTTTGATATCTGTGACGCGGCCCCTATGCTCGATATTGTCGGAGGCTCTCGTTGCTATTGCGAGCATCTCGAGGAAGTTGCCGGGCGCATCTGGTCAGTGGAGATTCTTCCGCGCCGACGGATCCCCGATGAGGACGCCCTTTCCGTTGCGCGCGAAGTTTTGCCGAGCATTGATCCTGCGCTGCTCAAGGCCCTGCCACGCCCCGAACGCGATGCCTGTCTGCTAAGGCTCAGGCGGGCCCATCTTACGGTCAAGCAAATTGCCCGTATCACCGGTATCGGCGCTACAAGCGTAACCAAGGCCACCACAGGCTGGAACGAGGCGGCCTGAGGTATGGATTGGGGCCGATCGATGCACTGTGAGCTTAGGAAAGCATTCATCTAAGTCTGTCCCCAATGCGTGAAAACACTCATGTAAGTCTGTCCCCAATGAGTGCAAAAAAGGCGCCCTCCGTGGGGGAGGACGCCTTTGGTAAGTTCTATATGAACGCGAGGTCTTTGACCCGGAGAGTCCGAGGTACTTGTTGGTAAGACCTTATTTAGGAGCGCGCAACCTTGCCGGACTTGAGGCAGGTGGAGCAAACGTTCATCTTGCGACGGTGACCATCGACGACGACGTAAACGCGCTGGATGTTGGGGCGGAACTTACGGTTGGTGACGCGGTGAGAGTGGCTGATGGAGCGACCGGCAACGGGGTGCTTACCGCAAACTTCGCAAACTTTGGACATAACTGACCCTCCTTGGGCGACAAACGAACATGTCGCGTTAACAAACAAGCCTGAACTATAGCACAGAAGCAGCTCCCTGTGCGTAATCTACACAGAGATATTCCTCTTTTGGCGATAGTGCTCACGCCACGGCCCTGGACGTAGATCCGATTTGCGTGCAGCAGAGGGGATTATGCCAGCTCGCAACAAGGTTTTCAAGCTCGTCCCACAAATATATATAGGTTTATGGAGCGCCTGCGCCCGTTTATGGATTGCTTTGTGTTTATGCTCGCAATTACGCTCGAGGTTGGCTACACTATTCGTTGACCATTAAAGGGGTACGAGATACCCACATGGAATTACATAGCTGCCAAAGAGCAGCCCTTCCTGTGGGTGTCTGGTCCGCTTTAAGCGGTCGGGCATCTATTTTTTTTGACTGTGTCAGCAGTCAAGACATGTGAGGAAGGAGATCGATGGGCACGACTTCCCCCAAGGCGGTCATCATGGACGAGACCGCCGTCAATCGAGCGATGACCCGCATCGCGCACGAGATTCTCGAGCGCAACGAGGGCTGTGAAGACCTCGCTCTGGTCGGCATCGTCACGCGCGGCGACCTTCTGGCAAAGAAGCTCGCTGAGGAGATCAAGGAGATCGAGGGCGTCGACGTTCCGCTCGGCAGCCTGGACATCAGCTTCTACCGCGATGATCCACGCCACCAACATTCCCTTCAGCGTCGACGGCAAACGCGTCGTGCTGGTGGACGACATCCTGTATACGGGCCGTACCATCCGCGCCGCTCTCGACGCCGTCATGGATCTGGGTCGTCCGAGCCGCATCGAGCTGGCGGTCCTCGTCGACCGCGGCCACCGCGAGCTCCCCATCTCGCCGGACTTTGTCGGCAAGAACGTTCCCTCGTCGCATGAGGAGAACGTGCACCTATATATGAAGGAAGTCGACGGCCACACCGCCGTCGAGATCAACGACGTCGCGCCGGGTTCCCACGTGGGCTCCGCGCCGCTGGGAGGTGAGTAGTACCGTGGCGTTCAACCATAAGCACCTGATCGACATTACCGAGTACTCCGAAGAGGACATCAAGCTCATCCTCGAGACCGCCAAGGCGTTCTCCGAGGTCAACGAGCGTGCGATCAAGAAGGTCCCCACGCTCAAGGGCAAGACCATCGTCAACATGTTCAACGAGCCCTCGACGCGCACCCGTAGCTCCTTCGAGCTTGCCGAGAAGCGTCTTTCGGCCGACAGCCTTAACTTTGGTGGCTCCTCGACCTCCACGGTCAAGGGCGAGAGCCTTGTCGACACCGTCGAGACCCTTAACGCCTATAAGATCGACTGCATCGTCGTGCGCGACAAGCACGCCGGCGCTCCCTACATCGTCACGCAGAACTCGCCCGCGAGCGTCATCTGCGCCGGTGACGGCAAGCACAACCATCCTACGCAGGCCCTGCTCGACCTGTACACCATCTGGGAGCACAAGGGTGACTTCCACGGTCTGAAGGTCGCCGTCGTCGGCGATATCGCCCACTCCCGCGTTTGCGGCTCGCTGATCCCCGCCCTTAAGATCATGGGCTGCGAGACCTACGCCGTCGCCCCCGGCACGCTGCTGCCGCCGTCGCCCGAGGTCCTGGGCTGCGACCACGTGACGAGCGATCTCGATTCCGTCCTGCCCGAGCTGGACGTCGTCTACATGCTGCGCGTGCAACAGGAGCGCCTCGAGGGTGCCCCGTTCCCGACCATTCGCGAGTACCACAAGCTCTTCGGTCTGACCAAGGATCGCGAGAAGCTCATGAAGCCCGATGCGATCATCTGCCACCCGGGCCCC
>URUW01000212.1 GCA_900551205.1 uncultured Collinsella sp.
TCCTGAATGCGGGCGGCAATCACGCGGTCGGCGTGCAGCTCGCCCTGCTCGTAACCCTGGTAGTACAGGGCGCGTCCGCAGAAGAACAGGACGCACACGGCAAGCGCCAGCACAAATCCAAGCATGTTGAACACAAAGCCGGCGTCAAAGAATACGGGCTCGCCAATACCGCCAAGCGCCATGGACCCGATCGCCAACGTAATTGTCCACGCGGCGCCGCCGATCACCACACAGCGGCGAACGATTTCGAATCGATCAATCAGCAAAAAGCCAATGAGTAGAACTGCCAGGATGCCAACGATATTGTCAATGCCGATGAGCAGCAGACTCAGCAAAAAGAGCAGCACCGTCGCTAACGCACGGTTGTCAACGACCGCCCTTACGTATTCAAAGAGTCGATCGGGTACCTCGAATGCCCGCCTATCGTCTTTTGTCATATCTACTCCCCCACCATCAAAGGCGTTATTCGATTATGTAGCCGACGCCCCAGACGTTTTTGATAAAGCGCGGCTTCTGGGCATCGTCGCCGATCTTTTCGCGCAGATGGCGAATGTGCACCATCACCGTATTGTTGGAGCCGGGCATAAAGTCCTCGTTCCACACCGCGCGGAACAGGTCCTCCACGGGCACCACGCTACCACGATGCTCGACCAGATACAGCAAGATGGAATACTCGGTGGGCGTAAGGCGCACCGGCGCACCGTCCACCGTCACAGAGCGGGCGTCGCGGTTGATCTCGAGGCCGTCGAGCTGGATGATCGGCGACTCGGCCGCCTGTGCGCGGCTGCCGTAGCTGGTATAACGACGAAGCTGAGCATGAACGCGTGCAATGAGCTCCAGCGGACGGAACGGCTTGACCACATAATCGTCTGCGCCAAGCGAAAGGCCCTCGATCTTGTCTTGCTGGGCATCGCGCGCCGTCAGCATGATCACGGGATAGGTATGGCTGGAACGGATCGTACGCAACAGCTCAAAGCCATCGATATCGGGCAGCATGACATCCAGCAGCGCCAGATCGAACTCTTGCTCCAAGATTGCCTTGGCAGCATCGGCCCCGCTATAGGCGACCTGTACGTCAAAGCCTTCTTTTGTAAGGTAGATGCCAACTAGGTCGGCGATGGCCTTCTCGTCATCAACTACCAAAATGTGCTCGTTCATGCGTGCTCCTCTCGCGCTCCATTATGCCCGAGGGGGCGCATGCCACACACAACAAGCGTGGGTGATTAAGTCGGCCTTAAGCACCCTTGTGCCCGTTCGGGCGCGGATGTGGGCCACGCACGCACGCGATGATTGCCGACACCGGCAAACGATATACTCTAGTTCCAGAAGAGACCATCCCGTCGAAAGCGAAATCTGTGAAGTCCCTCACCTCTTTTGCAAAGCGCTCAGCCCAGCTTGCCGCCGGCTTTGTCTGCGCTATCGCCCTTGCCGCTGGCGTGCCCACCGTCGCCGGCGCCCAAGTGCTCACGACCGACAATGTCTGCGGCAAAACCGCCGATGCGCGCGGCATCACGGCCGATAATCTGCCCGATATCGATGCGACCAATGCGCTCGTCATGGGCAAAGACGGCACCGTCTACTACGGGCGCGGCGCCGATGAGCAGGTCAAAATCGCCTCGATCACCAAGGTCATGACCGCAATCCTAACCGTCGAGAATTGCAAGATGGACGAGAAGGTCACGGTGAGCAACGCCGCAGCCACCGTGGGTAATTCGACCGCCGGCTTGCTCGAAGGTGACGAGCTTACCGTGGAGCAGGCACTGCGCGGCCTGATGATTCCCTCGGGCAACGACGCCGCCATCGTGCTCGCCGAATATGTGGGCAAGAAGATCGACCCTAAGACCAAAGACGCCGAGGCAACCTTTGTGAAGGCCATGAACGAGCGCGCTAAGAAGCTCGGCTGCACCGGTACGCTTTTTGAAAACCCGCATGGTCTGGACTTTGATGAGTGGGCTGGCGATATGCACTCAACCGCACACGACGTAGCGCTGATGATGCAGGAGGCCATGAAAAACGACACGATCCGCGAGGTCGTAGCGAGCGAGGATTCCTGGATCGAGGTCACGGGCGCCGACGGCACCGACCATTCGCATTCCATGGACACGCATAACTATTTGCTGGGCCAAGATGGCAACATCGGTGGCAAGACCGGCACCACCGACGACGCGGGCTATTGCTTTACGAGCGCCTACAACCGCGACGGCGACGAGATCTACACCGTCGTTTTGAACTCCACCACCACCGACCAGCGCTTTACCGATACCGCAACCCTTGCCAATTGGTACTACGGTCACAAGGTGACGGTCGCAATCGCCAACACACAGGAAAAGACCGCCAACGGCAACCCGCTTATGGCGCGCATTGGCCAAACCGACTGGACGGATAAGACGATCGACGCCACACTCGCCGATCCTACGGCGCAAGCGACCGTGTTTTCCCTTGCCGGCGAGGTGACCGAAAAGGTTAGCTACGACGATCTTTCGGGCACGGTGCATGTGGGCGACAAGGTGGGCAGCGTCACGCTCAAGCAGGACGGCACCAAGATCGCCGTCATGGACCTAGTTGCCGACGAGGAAGGCGCAGGGCCGAATCCCATTGAATGGCTACTCGTGAAGCTCGATCGCTTGGGCCGTCGCATCGACAACCGCCCACTCACGGCAGAAAGCGAGACCGTCGCCAAGGCGCCCGAGGTGTAGGGCGCAAGAATAATAAGTCCACTGAAAGGAGGCGTCCGAAAGGATGCCTCCTTTTTTTGAGGGTTCGAATCCCCAGCCGCCATTCTTGATAATAAAAAGGGCCCCAAATGGGACCCTTCTTCAAATTCGTACTGGCGGAGAGCTGGGGATTCGAACCCCAGATGCCCTTTTGGGGCATACTCGCTTAGCAGGCGAGCACCTTCGGCCTCTCGGTCAGCTCTCCGTAACAGCCGTTCTATAGTAACCAAACAGCCAAGGATGAGCAAGAGGAAATTTTCTAATTGCCTAGCAGCCTTTCCTTCTTGAAAGCTTCGCCTACCCCAGCGAGCGGTTGAGGGAGCCGAGCTCGTCGTTGCCCATGGTGCGCCACATTTGGAAGATACAACCGCGCGCCAGGAAAAAGAAACCGTTGTCGACCAGTTGCACAGCGGCATCTGCCAGCTGATTCGTCACGGCGGACACTGGCGGCAGCTCTAGTC
>URUW01000213.1 GCA_900551205.1 uncultured Collinsella sp.
GCCGCTGGGCGTTGAGGTATCGCGTCTGGCGAGCGGCCTTCCCGTGGGCGGCGACCTGGAGTATGCCGACGAGCTTACGCTTGGGCGCGCCATCGAGGCCCGTCGCACGATTTAGGTGGCGAGCCTGCTCCTGCCGTATGTCTTCATCGCGACGCACGGGGTAGCCATAATTTCCCCGTGCGACTGTAAGTTTGTTGTGCAACAAAGATGCTTTGTATCCGCTTATCGCATGGATGCTTCCACTCGCATCCTTAATTTGCCCATTCGTTGCGCAACCTTTTGGGTTCGCTGATACACTCAAATATGGATTCGAATGAATGCGCCGCTCCCGAGCGGCGTGTTTTTGTTGGAGGAGAACGCATGCGGCCCGGTGGCACTCAGACAAAGCGCGGCGCCGCGGTGCGCATGCGACGCCGACCGGGCTTGGCGCCGCGGGCGTACGCACTGCTGTCTTGCTCGCTGGTGCTGGTCATAGCTGGCGTTTCTGCCTATGGCATGACCGTGCCGTCCATGATGCAGGCACATGCCGCACGCGAACCGCGCGTGGGGCATGAGGTCAAAAGTGACCTGGGGACCACGACTGGATATGCTTGGGCAAGTGTGGTCGCGCATATTGTGTTTGGCACCGGCGACGCGGACGGCGCCGAGGCCCCGGACAACGAAGTCACGCTTGCCAATGGCAAAACCATCGTGCTCACCAACACCAAGATCATCGATCGGTTGTCCAACAATAGCGTGGCGGCAACGGTGAATAAGGTCGAGCAGCAGAAGGAGCAGGACGCCCAGCAGTCCGGAAAGCCCGGTAGCTCGGATACTTCTGGCTCCGGCTCGGATTCGTCGAGTTCGGGCGGTGGCTCTGGGTCGGGTTCCTCTGCCGGAGGGTCTGGAAACGGCGGCTCGACGGGCGGCAACACTGACAACGATGCAAACTCCGGTGGCCTTTCCGCTGCTGAGGAAGAGAGCATTCACAGCTGGCTTGTGACCAAGTACAACATGCTCGACGGCTATGTTTCTCGTGCCAATGACGTGGTCTCGACCTATAACTCTACGGGAGATCCCAGGCCGTGCGACAGCCTGGTCGGGGAGATGTTTGTCATTCGAGCCGAGTTCGGTCGTCAGACATTCTCGCCCCGGTCAAAGTGGTATCAGCAGTATGCCAATCTGTGGGGCTGTTACACCAACCTATGTCAATGGGTCGGCCATTACGGCGATGATGACGTCGCGCTCGGTAACTTCAACAATAACGTGGCGGCGCTTGCCCTATGATGACCGATCTTGCATCCACCACACCACAATCGCTCGGTCGCGATCCCATGGTCGGCCTGCGCCTGGCGCGTGTCGACGGGTTTGAGCCGGCCATTGCGCTCGGTCAGGACGAACTGCCTGCCTATCTGCGTCGTTTTACGATACTGTTTGCCGACGATGCCACCATGCGCCGTGGCGGTATCGGCCGCGTGACGCGTGCCGTCAACGCCCAAGGCGAGGCCGTGGCACTCAAGCAGCTCATCTTGCCAACGTGCGATGAGTTTGACGATGCCGCCGCCCATGAGGCGCTGGTCGCCAAGTTCAAAGCGGCGTTTCGCGAGGAATACGAATGCCATCGCGCCCTTTCGGGCCTTAAGGGCTTTCCCCGCCTCTATGGCTGGGGCGAGGTCGACGGTGTGCCTGCAATTGTCATGGAATGGGTCGAGGGCGAGACGCTCGCCCGCTTGCGCTCGCGCTTTGCCGTGGACGATGCCGGCCGCCTATCGCCGCTTGTGGCGGCGCGTCTGGGTCGCGACCTGTTCGATCTGCTCTGCCGTATGAGCCTGGTGGGCGAGGGCTTTGTCCATCGCGATATCTCGCCCGCTAATATTATGGTGCGTACGGCGCGTCTACCGCTTGACCGGCAGCTTGCCGAGGGCACCTTTGACCTGTGCCTGATCGACTTTGGCTCGTCGCTGGCGCTTGAGCCTGCGTCGGCCGTGGCCGGTACCGGCGGCAAGGCGTCGTTTACGGAGCGCTATGCCACGCTGCGTCGCGCGACGGTTGCCTATGCCCCGCCCGAGATGCTCACCGACGATATTCCCGACCTGCGCGCTTTGCGTATGTCGCCGGCGATCGACGTCTATGCCGCAGCAAGCACGGTTTACGAGCTCATTGCCGGCGCCGCGCCATACGAAGCCGCGCCGAGCACTTCGGGCACCTCGGGTTCGCGCAAAAAGACGCGCGACATCGCCAGCCCCTACCGTCTCAAGATGGACACGCTGCCCGACTATCCCATTGGTGCCCATGCGCCCGGTTGCGATTTGACTCAGCTGCTTCGTCGTGAGCCCGATGTGGCGCTCGCTGCGGCCGAGCAGGCCCAGCAGCTGGGGCTTGAGCCGGATTCCGAGGAGCTACGCGATGCGCTGGCGTTTGTCGATGCCCAGCTGTTCGACGTGGTGATGGCCTGTCTGTCCAGCCATCAAAAAGATCGTCCCGAGCCGGCGGCGGTCGAGGCGGCGCTCTCGGCGTTTTGTGACCACTATGCGCAAAATGTCGGTCATTCGCTCCGCGGCGAGCCGCTCACGCCGTGCCCCATGGATGCGTCTGGCCGCGCGGTTCGTCGCGCGCTGATGGTCGGCGCGACGGTCGTCTGTGGCGTGGTTTGGGCTGTGGTCGTGGTTTCGGCCGCGCTGCTGGCGTCGGGCGCTCGCGTGACGGCGACTTTGGGATCGCTCGTGTGGTCTGGGTCGCTACCGGGTATTATTGCCGCACTGGCGTTGGCGCTGCCAGGCATAGCCGGCGTTGCCGCGGGGGCACTTGCGCGCGATCGGCGCTCGGGCTTCCTGCAGGGTGTGCTTGCGCTTTCTGCCTGCGAGGTTCCGGTGCTGGTTGTGGCTGCATGTAGCGTATTTTCCCAACGCGCCGTGATGGGCGGCCTTGTTGCCGCTCTGGTTGCAACCTATACGCTTACGTGGTTTTTGCTTGTGATGGGCTTTGCCTTTGAACTTCCCGTTTCGGCACCGCGACGCACAAAAGCCCAGATGGCGACTCCGCTTGCCGGTGGAGCCGCAGCTGTCCGTACTTTTGGCGGACCTGTCGAAGTATCGTCCGATTCTATTTCTACGACCAAGGAGGCCTAGGTCATGGCATCTCAAGTTGAGCTCACCCCATGCGG
>URUW01000214.1 GCA_900551205.1 uncultured Collinsella sp.
TGCGGAATGTCGAGACCGTACGCGCGAACCTGCTCGACCGTCTTCTCGAAGACTTCCTCGACGGTCGTAGTGGCGTCGATGAGCTTTACGCGGTCTGGCTCCTCGGCAGCAATTGCGCAAAACCCCTCGTAGACACGCTCCTGGAATGCCATGCCCTTAGCCTCCATGCGATCTGCCGCGCCACGGGCTGCCATGCGCAGCGCCGCCTGCTCGGGCGTGATGTGGTAGACGAGCGTGAGCGCCGGGTGCGTTCCCGCGACGGCCAGGTTGTTGGCGTCGCGCACCATCTGGCGGTCGAGCCCATCGGCAAATGCCTGGTAGCAGGTCGTGGAATCGTAGAAGCGATCGCACAGGACCACCTTGCCGGCAGCGAGGGCGGGCGCGATGACCTCGTGCACCAGCTGGGCACGCGCAGCCTCGTAGAGCAACAGCTCGCAGGTATCGCCCATCGTCGTGTTGGCAGGGTCGAGCAGCAGGGCGCGAATCTTTTCGCTGATGGCAGTGCCGCCCGGCTCGCGCAGGCTCACAACCTGATAGCCAGCGAGTTCGAGCGCGCGGGCAAGCAGGCGCGCCTGCGTGGACTTGCCGGCGCCATCGACGCCCTCGAGCGTAATGAAGCTATGTTGAGCGGGCTCAAAAGCCATGGGCGCAGCCCCTTCCTACAAGGCGCGTAAATGCAGATATATCAACCAAGCCATGATACCCCAGCGTCCGGCGCACCCCAAATCCGACCTAGTCGTTTGGGGCGGCAGTTGGGGACGTTCCTAAACTGCCGGCAGAAAAGGAACGTCCCCAACTGCCGGCTTTTTTGTACGCTGGGTATAATCGTCGTATTGCATTGAAATGTGGCGAAAGGAGTGGCAATGTCTCGGTATTGCGCCTCGTGCGGCAAGCGTCTTGCAGATGATGCCAAGTTCTGCACCTCGTGCGGTGCACCCGTTGAGCAAACAGCCGCGAGCGATAGCCAGCCCGCTTTTGAGCAGACCGGCTCCCTTGATGCGCCGCAAGCCAAGGCGGACGACCCCCTCGCCTATAGCCCCGACCCCGCCGCAAGGAACGAGGCCGTCGAGACCACGCAGCGCATACCCGTCGCGAGCGGCTCGCCCCAACAGCAGCCGGCTCCCGCATACGCGCCCGCTTCGCCACAGACCCCCGCTCCCAAAATGAGCGGCACCGGGCCGCTTATCGCCGTTATCGTTGTGCTGGTGGCGATCATCATCGCCCTGATCATCTTCTTTGCAATCAGACCGTTCGACAACGCCGCCACGCAGACGACTGCCGAGGTAGCTAAGCTGCACCATGACGTCGACGACGATGACCTAAAGCCTCTCGGCGATCCCAACAGCCTGTACGACGATGATGACGATGACGACGAGGATGGCGGCGAAGCAACGCTCTCCGAGCAGAACCTCTACCGCCGACTGAGCGAATACTACGACCTGCTCGAAGACCTCGACAACTACGTCCGTGGCTGCGCACAGAACTTCAACGGCAGCTATCTGGAAGAGGATCGAACCACCCGTCAAAATCTCGCCGACGTCGCCGAGCGCACGGAGGACACCATCGAGCAGTATTACGACATCGTCGAGGACCTAGACGTCCCGACGAGCTCCAAGAACTACAGCTCCTGGAAGGACATCGTGGCGCTGTACGACGACCTGGATCACCGCATCGACGCAATCTGTGATGCCTGGGAGATCAGCCTGAAATACGCCAAGCCTGCGGACCACAAGAATGAGATCGTGGCACCGCTGTCACGCGACAACGTGGCGGGCACCAATGACAATAAGTACCGCCTAGACTTTGAGGAGCGCTATCCCGGCGCCAAGCCTGTCGAGGTGAACTAGCGCTTTGTCGTTCCCGAGCCGGCAGTTAGGGACGTTCCTAAACTGCCGGCAGAAAAAGAACATCCCTAACTGCCGGTCAAAAAAACGAGCGAGGATCGCGGGGTCCTCGCTCGTTTTTTTGGGCAATGTTTCGACTGCGCCGCTACTTGTCGGTGGCCGCTTTCTTGGCAGTCGATTTCTTCGCGGTCGTCTTCTTGGCGGCAGTGGCTTTCTTAGCCGTCGTCTTTTTGGGCGCCGTTGTCTTCTTCGCCGTGCTCGCCTTGGTTGTGGTCTTGCGCCCGCGGGCCGGCTTTTTCTCCTTGGTCGGGCAGTCCATGTTCACGCAGATGCGCCACGGACCGCGCGCCGTGTTGACCACCACGATGGGGGCGCCGCACTCGGGGCAGGTCTCGCCCGTCGCCTCGAGCTTACCGCGCGCCGGCAGAGGATAGCTCACGCCGCAGTCATCGTAGTTGGTGCAGCGGATAAAGCGCTTGCCGCTCTTCTCGCTCTTGTGCGCGATCAGGTCGCCATGGCGTCCGGCCTCGGCGCACACCTTGCACTCGCCCACCTTAAGGTCAGGCTCGTAGTTGGTGGGGCACGTGGGGTTCACGCAAATCTCGAAGGCCTTCTGGCGGAACGGCTGGCACTTAATGCGCGGCGCGCCGCACTCGGGGCACACGGCCGCCTCGCCCTCGAGCGGGCTCACCTTGACGCCGCTCGGCACCGGATAGGTCACATCGCAGTCGGGCCAGCCCATGCAGCCGATAAAGCTGCCGCGGGTCTTGGCGCTCGTCTTCATAACCAGGTCCTTGCCGCACTTGGGGCAAGCGCCCACGCGCGCATCGGCCGTGACGGCGTCGCTGATGGCGTCGCCCAGTTCCTGCGTATGTTTGAGCAGCTCGTCGAGCACGCCGGCCAGCAGCGCGCGCGAGTGCGTCACGACATGTTCTTCGGTGTCCTCGCCGCGCTCCACGCGGGTCATGTCGCCGTCGAGCTCGCTGGTCATATCGGGGCTCGTGATGCGCGGGGCAAACTGCGACAGTGCATCGATAATGGCGATGCCCAGCTGGCTCGGCTCCACGGGATCATTTTTGAGATAGCGCACGGCATACAGGCGCTCGATGATGCTCGCGCGCGTGGACTTGGTGCCCAGGCCGCGCTTTTCCATCTCCTGCACGAGCTTGCCCTGGCTGTAGCGCGCGGGCGGCTCGGTCTGCTTGGCCTCAAGCTTAATGTCGAACACGTCGACCGTGTCGCCCGCTCAAGCGGCGGCATCTGCTC
>URUW01000215.1 GCA_900551205.1 uncultured Collinsella sp.
GCCACGAAAGCGGCCCATCTACTACGTTTCACCCGCATGGCCCAACCAGATGCCATAAATAAAGAAAACCGCAGGCGTTCTACCTGCGGTTTTCTTTTTGCAATTCTTGGTATGGTCACCGATAGCCTATTAAACGTAGTAGATGGGCCGTTTTCGTGGCGACCAGCTCGGACATAAGCGCGGCGGGGCAAAGTTACCCTGGTAATTTCGCCCCACGTGCATTGCAGATCGAAGGCGCCCGGCGTCGAGGCCTAAGCAAATACAATCAAGTTGTCTCGATGGATCGCCGGCTTCTCGGCTAGGTCTGCCAGTAGACGGTTGCTGGCGATCTGGTCCTGGCGGCGGCCGGCGGCAAGCTCCAGCACGTCCGAATCGGCCTCGGCGATACCGCGGGCGACGACCATACCGCTCGGGTCGCACACGTCGAGCACATCGCCCTCGGCAAACTGGCCATCGACCTCGCGAATACCCACCGCGAGCAGCGACGATCCGCGGCTGACCAGCGCCTTCGCGGCGCCGTCATCAACCGTCACCGAGCCGTGCGCCTTGTCGCCCAGTGCAATCCACAGCTTGCGGGGTGCGATGTCCAGACGCTCCGCCGGCGGATCGAACAGCGTGCCCACGCTCTCGCCGCGGGCGAGGCGCACGAGCGCATCGGGCTCCTCGCCCGAGCAAATCACGCTCTGAATGCCCGCGGTCATCAGAATGCGGCTCGCGCGGATCTTGGTAATCATGCCGCCCGTGCCCACCGATGTGGAAGAATCGCCCGCCGAGGCGATAATCTTGGCATCGATCTTATGCACGACCGGGACGAACTCGGCCGTGGGGTCCTCATGCGGATTAGCAGTATAGAGACCATCGATGTCCGAGAGCGTCACGCACAGATCGGCAGAAACCAGGCAGCTCACAAGCGCCGCCAGTGTGTCGTTGTCGCCAAACTTGATCTCGTCGACGGTGACGGTATCGTTCTCGTTGACGACCGGCACCACGCCCAGCTCAACCAGGCGCAGCAGGGCGTCGCGCGCGTGCAGGTAGGACGTGCGGCGGGCCGTATCGTGGCGTGTGAGCAGCACGAGCGAGGTGAGCAGGTCGCGCGTATGGAACTCCTCGTCGTAGGCCGACGAGATGATGCACTGACCGGCCGAGGCGCAGGCCTGTAAGCTCGGAAGGTCGCCGACCGGCTTGTGGTCGAAGCCCAACACGGGATAGCCACAGGCGATAGCGCCCGAGCTCACCACGACCAGACGCCAGCCGAGCTTGCGCAGCGCTGCGGCCTGATCGGCAAGTCCGCCGATAAAGGCGCGGTTGACCTTGCCATCGGCACCCACCACCGTGGACGAACCGATCTTTACCACTATCGTTTTATAAGAAGTCGTCATACGTCAAACCAATCAACTGTGGAGGGTTCGGCCGAGCTGGCGGCCAAGGGAGCGTGGCTCGCCCCTACCGCCCAAGGAATTAGTGAGCCCAGGGAAAGGCAGAAGCCGCGGCCATGTTCTTGCGCACGAGCTCGTCGCGCACCTGAGCCAGGCCCTGCTCCATGCCCACCACATAGGTCTGCGGGTACAGGAAGCGCTTGAAAGCTGCGTCCAGATGATCGAGCGCCCAAGCACAGCGCTCGCGCGCATCCTGGATGCTCTCACGCGGAGCCACCGCACCGCCATCGCGCACGATCGGCACCAGCAGCTCGCGATACTCAAGTTCGGACACGTCGGTCACCAGGGCGGCATCGTTTACGGCCACGAGGGTATTGCCGCGCGCGGCGCCCTCCCCCGCCAGATGGTCCTCGTCATAAATCATGTCGCAAACCGGGCCGCCAAAACCGTCGTAATAGCGTCGTACGCGCTGAACACCGGGAATTGTGCGCTTGTAGGGCTGCTCGGAGAGCTTCACCACCGGCGTCCACGGGTCCGTCTCACTCGCACGGCGGGCGGAAAGCTTGTACACGCCGCCCAGCGCCGGCTGGTCATAGCAGGTCGCAAGCTTGGTACCCACGCCAAAGCTGTCGATGGGCGCGCCCTGGTCGAGCAGGGACTGAATCGTGTACTCATCCAAATCGTTAGAAACCGAGATCCCCACATAGGGCAGGCCCTCGGCATCAAAACGGCCGCGCACATACTTTGAGAGCTTGGCGAGGTCGCCGGAGTCGATGCGAATGGCCGACAGGCGCTCGCCCACCGCTTCCATCTCCTTGGCAACCGTAATGGCATGTTCACAGCCCTCGCGCACGTCATAGGTGTCGATGAGCAGCGTGCAGTTCTTAGGGCTCGACTTGGCAAAGGCGCGGAAGGCCTCGAGCTCGGAATCGAAGCTCATCACCCAGCTGTGCGCATGCGTGCCAAAGACGGGAATACCGTAGCGGCGGCCGGCGAGCACATTGGACGTAGAGGAGCAGCCGGCAACGTAGCTCGCGCGCGCGACGGCCAAGCCGCCATCGGGACCCTGAGCGCGGCGCAGGCCAAACTCGGCAACGGGACGGCCGTCCGCCGCCAGCACCACGCGCGCCGTCTTGGTGGCGACAAGCGTCTGGAAGCCGACAATGTTGAGCAGCGCCGTCTCGAGCAGCTGGCATTCAAGCGCGGGGCCGGTGACGCGCACCATGGGTTCGCGCGGAAAGACGAGCTCGCCCTCGGGGACGGCGTCGATGTTTACATGCGCACGAAAATCGCGCAGGTAGTCGAGGAATGCAGGCTTGAACATCGCGCCGCCGGCCGGGGCCTGGAGTGAGGCGAGGTAGTCGATATCCTCGGGCGTAAAGCGCAGGTTCTCGACAAGCTCGGGCAGCTCGGCGGTGCCGCACATGACGGCATAGGCGCTGCCAAAGGGATGGTCACGGTAAAACGCGGTAAAACAACCCTGCTCATTGGCCTTGCCGCTCTCCCACAGGCCCTGGGCCATAGTGAGCTCGTACAGATCGGTGAGCATTGCAATGTCGGTGGGATGCGAGATGTCGGTCAAAGCCATGGGGCGACCTTTCGGATGCGTTGTGCAGAGGTTGAGGGTTGGAAAAGGGCAGAGTGTTCTGGCATGGCACCCAGCGCGAATGGGCTAGAGCAGGCCCATGCTGGTCAGGATCGTGTAGCCCATAAAGATGACAAACG
>URUW01000216.1 GCA_900551205.1 uncultured Collinsella sp.
CGCTGCATCTGTCGACCACGGTCACGCGCGTGATTGGACACGATCGCGTGGAGGCTGTCGAGGTGAGCCAAGTCGACGAGCATCTTGCACCCATTCCCGGGACCGAGCGCATCGTTCCGTGCGACACACTGCTGCTTTCGGTGGGGCTGATTCCCGAGAACGAGCTTTCGGTTGCCGCAGGCGTGGAGCTGGACCCACGTACGCGCGGCGCCGTGGTGGACCAGAGCTTGCAGACGGGCGTGCCGGGCATCTTTGTCTGCGGCAACGTGCTGCACGTGCACGACCTGGCCGACAACGTAACGTGTGAGTCCGAGAGAGCTGGCGCAGCTGCGGCGGCGTACGCGCTGGGAACCGGCGCGGGCGCCGTTCCGGACTGCGAGCTCACCGTCTCCCCTGCCGGCATTGCGGGATACGCACTGCCGGGACGCATTACGGCTGCGGCGCTCACCAAGCTGAACTTCCGCGTGCGCCGGCCAGTCGATGCCGCCTGCGTGAGGATCTTGGCCGACGGCGAGAAACTGTTCGCCGGCAAGGTCCGCGCGTTTAAGCCGAGCGTTATGGAAAGCTTCCCACTGCCGGCAAAGGTCATCAAACAAGCGCTCGACCTGGGTGCCAGCGAGATTGTCCTTTCCGTCGATCCCGTTGAGGAGGCGTAGAGTCATGAGCACGAATGTGACCGAGACATTGCGGTTCAACTGCACCACCTGCCCGTCCGAGTGCCTCCTGACCGTGGAGGTGGAGCGCGACGCCAATGGCGCCGTGGTGAAAGTGCGCTCGGTAACCGGCAACAACTGCCCGCGCGGCGATACGTTCGCGCATCAGGAGCTCGCCTGCCCCATGCGCGTGCTCACGACGACCGTGGCCGTCTCCTGCGGCGACGAAGCTCTGCTCCCCGTGCGCACGGCCGAAGCCATCCCGCTGGCACTCCACGCCCAAGCCATGGACCTCATCCGCGGCGTTGTCGTCGAGGCCCCCATCCGCATGGGCGACGTCGTGCTAGAGAACCTCCTAGACACCAACATCAACCTAATCGCCAGCATGGATATCGACCGAGCCTAAGTAGCTAATTGGGGACGGGGCTCTTTAGCTAATTAGGGACGGAGCTCTTTTAGCTACCCCGCCATCCACCCGGTCCTCCTCCGCAGTTGCGGTGAAATACGGACTGTTTTATGGCTTCAGGCCGCTAAACAGTCCGTATTTCACCGCAACTTATGAGGGCGCGCATGGGATGCAAAGGAGTGTCCCGAAGTGCCGGCATAAAAGGAACGTCCCTATGTGCCGGGCTTGGGATACCATGGTGGCAGCCTAGCGAAAGGATGTTTCATGGCACATGTCGATGACCAGCGCGTGGCGCGCGTACTCGATGCGCTCGAGGCTCAGCACCCCGGCGCACAGCTGCTCGTAAACGACCCGTGGTCAATCTATTACCTGACCGGCTTTTATGCCGATATGTTCGAGCGTTTTTGCGGCGTGCTACTCGTACGCGGTAGAGAGCCCGTAATCTTGGTCAACGCGCTGCATCAGCTGCCCGAGTACGACAACGCCCGCGTCGCCTACCACACCGATACCGATATCGTGGCCGACGCCATCGCTCGCGAGATCGATCCGATCAAGCCGCTCGGCATCGATACCGTCATGCGCTCCGGCTTTTTGATGCCGCTCATGGAGCGCCACGCCGCCAGCGAGTTTTTCCTGGGCGACTTTGCCGTCACCGCCGCGCGCACCCACAAGGATGCCGCCGAGCAGGAGCTCATGCGCGTGTCCTCGGCCGCTAACGACGCCGTGATGGCCGACGCGATCAAGCTCGTTCACGAGGGCGTGACGGAGCGCGAGATTGCCGACCAGATGCTTGGTCTGTATCGCAAGCACGACTGCGAGGGCTTCAGCTTTCCGCCGATCGTGAGCTTTGGCGCCAACGCCGGCGACCCGCACCACGAGCCCGACGACACCGTACTCAAGCGCGGCGACGTAGTGCTGTTCGATATTGGTGGACGCCGCCGCAGCTACTGCTCGGATATGACGCGCACGTTCTTTTGGGGCGAGCCAGACGAAGAGACGGCGCGCATCTACGATATCGTGCGCCGCGCCAACGAGGCCGCCGAGGCTCTCATCGCACCGGGCGTGCGCATGTGCGACCTGGACCGTGCCGCGCGCGACGTGATTGAGGACGCTGGCTACGGAAAGTACTTTACGCATCGCCTGGGTCACTCGATCGGTCTGCAGGACCATGAACCGGGCGACGTCTCGCTGGTCAACGAGCAGGTCGTAGAGCCAGGCATGACGTTCTCCATCGAACCGGGCATCTACCTCCCCGGCCGCACCGGCGTCCGCATCGAGGACCTGGCCCTAGTTACCGAGTCCGGCGTCGAGATCCTCAACGCCTACCCCCACGACCCAGTCCGCCTAGGCTAGCCAATGTACCAAAGGGACAGCCCCGTTGACACATTCCGTTAACGTCGCACCACGAAAACGGGCTATCTACTACGTTTAACCCGCATGGGTCGACCATGCAGGTCTTTTTTGAAAAATGGCGAGCCCTTTACCTGCGGTTTTAATTTCACAATGCCCCGCGTGGTCGAGGGTAGTCGGTAAAACGTAGTAGATAGGCCCATTTCGTGGCGAGCAAGTCAACTCGAGGCGCAGGGTAGTCAAAATTGCCCCGTCCCAAATTGACTACTTTTAAGTTGCGGTGATATACGGACTGTTTGAGGCTCCTGGCTTGTAAAACAGTCCGCATTTCACCGCAACCGCTGAGGGGATGGGTTAGCGCAGCAGGCCGGCTACTTCGCCGGCTAGGGTGATGGTGCCGGCTGCTACGAAGGGCTCGCCTGCGGCATCGAAGGCAGCGAGGGCCTCGGACACGCTCGGGTATACGCCCGCGAGCTTATCGGCACCCACCAGGGCAGCGAGCTCCTCTGCCGGCAGGGCGCGATCGGAATCGGTCTGGGTCACGACCACGCGGGGGAACGCCGGAACCAGAACGTCAACGATACCCGCCACGTCCTTATCGGCCAGCGCGGCGCACAGCAGCGTGGGGCGATTCTCTACGCACGAATCGATCTCGTCCAGTGCGCTCACAAAGTTCTCGCAGCTC
>URUW01000217.1 GCA_900551205.1 uncultured Collinsella sp.
TGCGAAGGGGTCAGGGTAGTTTGCACCATAGCAAAAAGGGGCAAAGCCATCTGCTGGCTTTGCCCCTTCCTTAGCTTGATTTACTCATCCATGAGATAGTAGTGGCCCAGCGCGTCGGCACCCAGGATGGCGTTTGCGACCATCTCGGG
The DNA here is from genome assembly GCA_900551205.1 of uncultured Collinsella sp. GTDB lineage: Bacteria > Actinomycetota > Coriobacteriia > Coriobacteriales > Coriobacteriaceae > Collinsella. The sequence continues at coordinate 150 of URUW01000217.1, forward strand.
CGTCACCTCAAACGGCATGTTGCACATGGTGTCATCGGGCGCGCAGGCGGCCTCGGCAACAACCATGGCCTGCTCGCGCGTAAGCCCGGCAACGCCAAGTTCCTTCATCGTGACCGGCAGGCCCAGCTCAATGCAGAAGCCCAAGACTTCCTCGAGCTTCTCGGTCGGGGCATCTTCGAGTACCAGCTGAACGATGGTGCCGAAGGCGACCTTCTCGCCGTGATACATGCCGTGGCACTCGGGCAGCATCGTCAGACCATTGTGGATGGCATGAGCAGCAGCAAGGCCCGAGCTCTCAAAGCCAATGCCCGAAAGCAGCGTATTGGCCTCGATGATATGCTCGACGGCAGGCGTGAGCGCACCCTTCTCCAGCGCGACCTTGGCCTTGACGCCATCGGCCATAAGCGTCTCGTAGCAGAGCTTGGCGAGCGCCAGGCCAGCCATTCCGCCCTTGCCGCCGGCGCAGGTGCCGCCGTCGGCATCATGCGTCGCCTGGGCCTCAAAGTAGGTTGCGAGCGCATCGCCCATACCGGAAACCGTCAGGCGCACCGGGCTCGCCGCGATAACCGTCGTATCCATCAGGACAATATTGGGGTTTGCCTTAAGGAAGAGGTACTTGTCGAACTGGCCGTCATCGGTATAGAGCACCGAAAGCGCCGAACACGGGGCATCGGTCGAAGCGATGGTGGGGCAAATGATAACCGGGGACTCCAGGTAGTAGGCAACGGCCTTCGCGGTGTCGAGGATCTTGCCGCCACCGACGCCGACGATGATGTCGCAACCGTTGTCGCGAGCGAGCGCAACCAGGCGATCGACCTCGCCCTTGGAGCACTCGCCGTTAAAGTCCTCAAACAGCAGCTCGGCCTTAGCCTCAGCAAAACCGCCCTCGATCTTAGCACCGACGCGCTTCTTGCCCGAAGGCGTCACGATGACGAGGGCCTTAGCGCCGAGCGGCTCGACATAGGAACCGAGCTTGGCCAGCTCGTCCGGGCCCTGGATGTACTTGCTGGGGCTATTGAAAATTGCAGCCATAACTATCCCATTCTCTAAAATAAAAAAGAAAGGGGCTCCGTACAGATACGTGCGGAGCCCCTCGTTACGATAACAAGAGTCGATTAGAAATCGATGTCGGTGTCGTAGTAGCAGGCCTTGAGAATCTTCTCGAAGTCGGCAGCCTTGGTCTCACGCGGGTTCTCGGGCGTGCAGGCGTCCTGCTCGGCGTTCGCGGCGATCTCGGGGAGCTTCGCGAGGAACTCCTCCTCGGAAACCATCTGCGGGTTCTCGGCGTCGACCTTCACGCCACCATTCGCGTAATCCTTGATGGACTGCGGAATGTTGAGCTGGTCGTTGAGGTCGCGAATCTTCTGGACGAGCGCAGCGATGAGCTCCTCGTTGGTCTCGCCGGGAAGGTGCAGGATCTCCTTGGCCACGTAAGCGTAACGCTCGGCAGCGCGCGGGTCCTTGGAGTTCCACTGGATGACCTTGCCCAGGTACATGGCGTTAGCAGCACCGTGGATGATGTGGCCGTTCTCAAAAGCTGCACCGGTCTTGTGAGCCATGGAGTGAACGATGCCGAGCAGGCCCGAGGAGAAGGCGATACCGGCGATGCACTGAGCCTCGTGCATGTGCTGACGGGCCTCATGGTCGCCAGCATAGGACTTGGGCAGCCACTCGACGATCTCGCGGATGCCGTGCAGAGCGTTGGCGTCGGTGAACATGGAAGCGCAGGTGGAAACGTAGGCCTCCATGCAGTGGGTCAGAGCGTCCATGCCGGTATGAGCGCACAGCTTGGCGGGCATGGTGTAGGTAAGCTCGGGGTCGACGATGGCGACATCAGGGGTGATGTTGAAGTCGGCCAGCGGGTACTTGATGCCCTTGGCGTAGTCGGTGATGACGGAGAAGGCAGTGACCTCGGTAGCGGTACCGGAGGTAGAGGAGATGGCGCAGAAGTGAGCCTTCTGACGCAGCTCGGGGAAGCTGAACGGCTGGATGATGTTATCGAAGGACTCCTCGGGATACTCGTAGAAGACCCACATGGCCTTAGCGGCATCGATGGGCGAGCCGCCGCCGATGGCGATAATCCAGTCGGGCTCGAACTCGCGCATGGCCTCGGCGCCCTTCATGACCGTCTCGATGGACGGGTCGGACTCGACGCCCTCGAACAGCTTGACCTCGAAGCCGCCTTCCTTAAGGTCGGCCTCAACGTCCTGCAGGAACCCACCGCGGCGCATAGAGCTGCCGCCAGAAACGATGATGGCCTTCTTGCCCTTGAGGTTCTTCACCTCGTGGCGAGCGCCCTCACCAAAGTACAGATCGCGAGGATTGGTAAAACGTCCCATACTGTGCCTCCTAAACAAGCCCCTCTTAGACTTGCGTATATAACGGAGCACCCGATTGGCTCCGTTAGGACCGTTTTGCGCGTTGCCGGCGATGACAATGCGCGATGTCTAAACGTCTAAACGTCTCAACGCTCAGACAAACACTATTTTACCGTTCTGGTTGGTCAGTTATTCACCTAAAGCCGACAATGATGAAACGTTTTTTCTATCCCTGAAAGCCCTTGTGGGGCATTCATACTCCCAAGCTGGGCAAACGTTTTATCAAGGTTGACCACATATCCCGGGTTGGACTGTGCCCCTCCAAAATGCGCCCCGTTCGCCGCCAAAAATCGACCGTTTGCGGCACCGTGATACCGCTCGGCCGTCCAAGGTGCCGACATTTGTGCGACATCCGTCTTCGTGGTGCAAAGGTGCAAGTCCAAGTGCGGCACCCCCGGTGTGCCACATGCGGGTAAACTAGAACCTTATATAGAGACATTTGAACCCTAACCGCAGCAAAGGAGGCCCCATGGCATTCGACCCCATTCAAGAGGATTGCCATCGCCTCGTTCTTGAGGCCTTGCGCCGCGACAATATCCCACTCACCGACGGTGCCG
>URUW01000218.1 GCA_900551205.1 uncultured Collinsella sp.
GACCGTTCGGCATGCCGGCCCGCTCAAGGGATGTGAAATTAATAACGCTCGAAGAAGGCAAGCGCGTTGTCGCTGCAGAGCTTTTGCATCACGGTCTTGCCAAAATGCTTGGAAAGCATGTTCTGGAACTCGGGCATCTTGCTGGCATCGGAGAGGAAAGCGGGCACCGTGGCGCCGTCCCAGTCGCCGCCGAGCGCGATGACGTCCTCGCCGCCCAGGTCGAGCCAGTGCTCGATATGCGCCGCCAGCTGGTCGAAGGTGACGTCTGCGGCGGTCTTGTCGGTTGCGTCGTTGGAAAGGAACTCGCTGCAGTAGTTGAGGCCGACGATGCCACCCATGTCGCGAATGGTGCGGAACTGGTCGTCGGTAAGGTTGCGTTTGGCGCCGCAAACCGCACGGGAGTTGGAGTGGCTGGCGACGAAGGGACGCGTGGCGCGGGCGGCGACCTCGTCAAAGCACTCATCGTTGAGGTGGGAGACGTCGAGCACCATGCCGGCGTGCTCCATCTGCGTAAGCGCCTCGATGCCGGCGGCGGTGAGGCCGGCGTGGGTGTCGTGGCCGCTCGCGAGCGGTCCCTGCGCGTTCCAGCTGAGTGACGACATAAGCACGCCCAGGCTCTTGAGCACCTCGATCAGCGCGGGGTCCTCGGCAAAGAACGTGGCGTTTTCGATGGTGTGGATGCAAGCGACCTTGCCGTCCTTGAGCGCGGGGCGAATGTCTGCGGCGCTGCGCACGTTGACCATACGGTCGTGGTTGAGCATTGCCTGGCCGCTCATATGCGCCATGATCTGCGCCTGGAAGCGCGCGGCGTGGGCGGTGGGAATCTCGTCGGGGACAAACGTGGCGAAGCACTGTGCCCACGGCGTGTTGCCGATCTTTGCGAGCGAGATGGCACAGGCGTTACCCTCGATGAGGTCGAAATCTTGCGGATGCGTTTCGTCGCCGGGGAAATAACCGTCGGTGCCGGCGGTAAAGCGCAGGTCGAGATCGAGCGTGGCCCAGCCGATTCGGTCGGCAGTGTCGCAGTGTAGGTCAAATACGGGATATGCCATGGTTCCTCCGGTTGCAGCGTTTCTTTGCAAACTGTCATTGAATTGTATGACTAGGGTATAGTTAGCGCCATATGTTCACGGCGGCCCGCGTTGTGCGCCGCCCTTATCACGGAGGTTACCATGTCCAACCAGGGCAAGAAGGTCAAGACCCATTATCGCGGCACGCTCGATGACGGCACGCAGTTCGATAGCTCCTACGATCGCGGCGAGCCGCTGGAGTTCACCTGCGGCGCCGGTCAGATGATCAAGGGCTTCGACGCCGCTGTTGTCGACATGCAGGTGGGCGAGAAGAAGACCGTGCACATTCCTGCTGCCGATGCCTACGGCGAGCACAATCCCGAGATGGTTCTGACCTTCCCGGCCGAACAGGTTCCCAACATCGAGCAGATCGAGAAGGGCATGAAGCTTTTCCTGTCCACGCCGAGCGGTATGCCCGTTCCCGCCGTGGTCATCGACGTAACGCCCGAGGCTGTGACGCTCGACGCCAACCACGAGCTGGCCGGCAAGGACCTCAACTTTGATATCGAGCTCGTTGAGGTCGAGGGTTAGAGTATGCCTGAACGCTTGGTTTCGACGACATGCTTGGGAAATCTCAACGATCCGTCCTATGAACTCCTGCTTCGCCGGAAGTTGGGCGGCGTCTTTGAAGTTGACGAGCTACTGTTCGATTGGGACCGGGCTGATGTATGCGCGTTTGCGGGCGTGACGGAGCTGGGGCGCACGATCGATGTTCGGCTGGATGCTGCCGACGGCGGTCGTCTTGCCGATGGCGACGTGCTCGCCATCGACCGTTCGGGCATGGTGCCCGTGGCGGTTGTCGTGCGCCTGCGCAGCGCCGAGGTTTATTTAGTCGAAGTCGACCGCATGGATCCGATTGCGCTCGCGCATGCGTGCTGGGAGATCGGCAATATGCACGCGCCGCTTTTCCGAGGCGATTCGGACGAGCATACCGTGCGCATGTATACGCCGGTGCAGCCTGTTTTGGGCCGCATGCTCCGGGGCGTCGAGGGTGTTCGGCTCTCGGTGGTTACCCGTGAACTCGATGCGGACCGGCGCTTTGCATCGAGTACGGCGGAGGCCGTCGTGAGCATGGCTCCTGACTTTACCATCGTAAAAAAGACGCGCGGCTAAGCGCGTATATACGCAAGGCGGGCTTTGAGGGGCGACCAATCAAGGTCCGTCTTGCTGTTGATAGGAGGCTTTGGGGAAGCATATGGGTCTTGAGGGAATCAAGCTGATTGCATGCGATTTGGACGGCACGTTGCTGCATCCGGGGGAGCGCGAGCCGCGTTCCGAGGCCTTTGAACTTATCGATGAACTGCATCGTCGCGGTATCGTGTTTATGCCGGCGAGCGGCCGTCAATATGCGAGCTTGCGCTACCTGTTTGCCCCGGTGGCCGATGAGCTCGCCTATGTATGCGAAAACGGAGCCCTGGTGATGAGCGAGGGGCGTGCCGTTGTCAAGCGCTCTATGGAGCGTGACCTGGCGATGGATATCGCGAATGCCGTGGTCGCCTACCCCCATGCCGACGTTACCCTTTCCTGCGAGGGGCACCTCTACACCATAAGCGGCAACGATGCGTTCGTCGACCATTTGCGCTATGAGGTCCACTGCGATGTGGCGGTGGTCGGCCGTCCCGAGGACATCGACGAGGACGTCATTAAGATTGCCTTCCAGATGCCCGAGGTGGATCAGCCGGCGGCCCTGGAGTATTTCGAGCGCCTCTTTAGCGACCGTGTTGACGTGATGACGTCGGGAACCGAATGGACGGACTTTATCGGTTTCGGTTCGGGCAAGGGCTCCGCGCTTGCCGATTACGGTCGTGCCCTGGGTATTTCGCCCGATGAGATGATGGCGTTTGGCGATAACGAAAACGACCGCGACATGCTCAACGTAGTGGGCCATCCTTATCTAATGGAGAGCTGCAATCCCTCTATGCGTGGCATCAACGACCACGTCCGCTACGTGCGCACGGTCGAAGAGGAGCTGCGCCGTCTGCTCGCCGAG
>URUW01000219.1 GCA_900551205.1 uncultured Collinsella sp.
CGTCCCGCGCGCTCCGCTGCAATCGCGGGCAACGAGGTACGGCGCGATAGCTACACGAAAGACGAGGCAGATTATGAAATTCGCACGCGATTGTCGCTCGAGCGAATCCAACGAAGCAACCGCGCAACTGCTGTTCGAAGCGCTGCCGTGGATTAAAAACCTGACCGGCAAGACGGTCGTTATCAAATATGGCGGAGCCGCCATGGTTGACGAGCAGCTGCGCCGCGACGTGATGAGCGACATCGTTTTGCTCAAGATTATCGGCATGCGCCCTGTCATCGTGCATGGCGGCGGCAAGGCTATCAACGAGGCACTGAGCCATTACGATATTCCCGTCGAGTTTAAGAGCGGCCAGCGCGTGACCACGCCGGCGACTATGGATATCGTGCGCGAGGTGCTGGGCGGCAAGGTTAACCAGGAGCTGGTTGCCGCCATCAACCACCACGGCAACCTGGCCGTGGGCGTGTCGGGCAGCGATGCTGGCACGCTCATCGCCGAGCCGCTCGACCCCGAGCTCGGTCGCGTGGGCAAAGTGACGCACGTTAACACCGACTATATCGAGCGCTTACTCGATAGCGAGTACATCCCCGTCATCGCTACCGTCGCGGCGGGGGAGGACGGCGGTTTCTTCAACATCAACGCCGATACCGCCGCCGGTGCCGTTGCGGCGGCGCTCCATGCGCATAAGGTGATCTTTTTGACCGATGTCGACGGCCTGTACAAGGACTTTAGCGACAAGGATTCGCTCATTTCCAACCTGACGCTCGACGAGGTTAACGAGATGCTCTACGGCGGCGAGGTCGATAAGGGCATGATTCCCAAGCTGCGTGCTGCCGTCGATGCGCTTGCCGGCGGCGTATTTCGTGCCCACATCATCAACGGCACCACGCCGCATTCGCTGCTGCTGGAGCTGCTGACCGATGCCGGCGTCGGCACCGTGATCCATTCCACCGAGACGGCCTACGAGTTCGATACGCATCCGCATCCGCTTTCGACCTTTGCGGCGCGTCTGGCCGAGAACCTCGACGAGGTCGAGAAGCTCCAGACGGTCTAGCTGACCGCAGCCGCCCAATTCCTGCACCCATAGGCCTGCGCCGTCCGGCGCTCAACGAAAGGCATTCCATGTCACTTGCAGCTCAGCAATCGCTTGAATCCAATTACGTTATGCATACCTTTGGCCGCTCTCCGGTCGAGTTTGTCGAGGGTCACGGCATGAAGCTCACCGGCGACGATGGCCGTGAGTACCTCGACTTTCTTGCCGGCATCGGCGTGTGCAGCCTAGGTCATGGTGACCCGGCCGTGCTCTCGGCGCTCGAGGCACAGACCAAAAAGCTCATGCATGTCTCCAATTACTTCTACATTGAGCAGCGCGGACAGGTCGCGGCGCTGCTGTCCAAGCTTGCTAACGACGACGTAGATGGTGCGCGCGTGCTTGCCGATGCCATTGCCGCCGGCGATGAGACCACGGCAGCTGCTCTTGGTGCCCCGGCTGCGGATGAGCAGGTTTGGGAGACCTTCTTTGCCAACTCCGGCGCTGAGGCCAACGAGGGCTCGATGAAGCTCGCGCGCCTGTACGCCAAACGTGCCGGTAACGGCGGCAACACTATCGTGTGCATGCGCGGCGGCTTCCACGGCCGTACGCTCGAGACCATTGCCGCCACCATGCAGGATTGGCTGCAGGATAGTTTCCGCCCGCTGCCGGGTGGCTTTGTGGCCTGCACGCCCAACGATATCGATGAACTGCGTGCGATCTTTAAGCAGCTGGGAAGCGAGGTCTGCGCTGTCATGCTCGAGCCGATTCAGGGCGAGAGCGGTGTGCACCCCATGACCGAGGAGTTTATGGCGGCGGCGCGTGACTTGGCACACGAGGCAGGCGCCGTTCTTATCGCCGACGAAGTCCAGTGTGGCATCTTCCGCTCCGGCAAGCCGTTTGCATTCCAGACCTATGGCGTGGAACCCGACATTATGAGCCTTGCCAAGGGCATTGCCGATGGCGTGCCCATGGGTGCAGTGGTGGCAAAGAAGGAAATCGCCGACGTGTTTAAGCCGGGCGACCACGGCTCGACCTTTGGCGGTAGCTGCTTGGCCGTCGCGGCGTGCGCCGCGACGCTCTCCGCGCTCGTGCGCGGCGGCTATGCTGAGCATGCCGCCAAGGTGGGCGCCTATATGGAGCAGGCGCTGGCCAAGCTTCCGCACGTTACCGAGGTGCGCGGTCGCGGCTTGATGCTCGGCTGCGACTTGGATGACGCTGCGGGCGATGCGCATGATATTGTTGCCCGCGCGCTTGCCGCCGGCGCTGTGATTAACGCTACTGGTGCCCACACGCTGCGTTTCCTGCCGCCGCTTGTCTGCGAGGAAGTCGACGTGGACGGCCTGATCGAGATCCTGGCGGGCGTTTTGGGCTAACACGGCGCAATAACTTAATTTGGACCGGGTTCTGGACTGCGGGCGTGCCATATGCGGCACGATTCAGCGGTCCGGAACCCGTTTTGCCACAAATCTGCAATGGCCAGGAGAGCCTTTGGACAAAAAATGCCAAATGTGAGTACTGTCACCAGCTGAATCTCATATGAAACCGACTATCTAGGATTAGTTAGACCACACATGTTCAGTTATGTTAATGGGGAAACAGCTAGCAAAGGCTTCAAATCGCTGATTCAGGGCTAGATTTACCCAGCGAAACCCAAAAATCGCTGCTACAAAATTAGTAACAGTACTCATTTTTGCCATTTTTTGGCCACGGCCTTTGTGGCGGACGTGCTGGCGGGTTCGAATCCCATGCACCGGGCGCAAGCAAAAACGGTCCCCTTTCGAGGACCGTTTCCAAATCAGTGGTGGGCGATGAGGGATTCGAACCCCCAGCCTTGTGCGTGTAAAGCACCTGCGCTAACCGTTGCGCCAATCGCCCGTGCGGAGAGAGTATAGCAAAACAATCGCCCCATTCACCTCATATCCATTAAAGGTAACCGGCGCGTGTCGGCGCCCTTGATTATCAACTTTATCCGAACACCTCCCACATTCATCCGTACATGTG
>URUW01000220.1 GCA_900551205.1 uncultured Collinsella sp.
GGCGAGGATGGCTACGAGTCGCGTGCCGAGAACTCCGGTTTTGCCGGCCGCATGCTCACCGGTCGTGCCACCGATGTGTTTGTCGGCGGCAAGCAGACGCTCGCCGACGGCTGCATCTGCTAGCATAGCCTTATCGCTTTTGTGCGCGGCGCCCTTGCGGTGCCGCGCTTTCTGTTCGTTTAGACCATGCAACCGCATGGGGGATTGGAGCGTCTATGCCCACACCTTCCACTGCACGCATGCACGACTTCGAGGTCGTCTCGAACCGGGAGATCGCCGACGGCATCTTCTCGCTCGTAATCTCGGCCCCCAAGCTTGCAAGTGCGCTCAAGCCCGGTCAGTTTGTGAACATTGCCGTGCCCGGCGATGCCTCCTCGCTGCTTCGCGTGCCCCTGAGCTTCTATCGCGCCGACGCCGAGGCCGGCACCGTCGAGCTGTGGTACGCCGTCGTGGGCGACGATACCCGCCGTTTGTCTCAGATGGGCCCTGGCTCCACCTCTAACCTGTTGGGCCCCGGTGGCCGTGGCTGGATGGTACCCGAGGGCACCAGGAAGGCACTGCTCGTCGCCGGTGGCATCGGCGTTCCGCCTGTGCTGTGTCTTGCCGGCATGCTTGCCGAGCAGGGTGTTGATGTGGACGTGTGCCTGGGCTTTGGCACCGCTTCCAAAGTCGTGGGTGTCGATGAGTTCCGTGCGCTGGGCGCCACGGTTAACGTGTGCACCGACGACGGTTCGCTCGGCACGCACGGTTTTTGCACCGATCCGGCAGCCGAGCTGCTTGGAGAGGGCGGCTACGACTACGTCGCCAGCTGCGGCCCCGCCGTCATGATGAAGAAGGTCGCCGCCGCTGCCGCCGAGGCCGGTGTGTACTGCGAGGTGTCGCTCGAGCGCATGATGAGCTGTGGCTTTGGCGCCTGCAACACCTGCAATGTCGAGACGGTCGACGGTATGAAGGGTGCTTGTATGTGCGGCCCCGTGTTCGATGCTTCCAAGGTGGTGGTCTTCTAGTGGGTACCGTGAACATGGCCGTCGATTTCGGCGGCGTCAAGATGCAGAACCCCATTAACACCGCAGCCGGTACCTTTGGCTACGGTTGGCAGTTCCAGAACTTCTTTGATGTTTCCCAGCTGGGCGCCATCACCACCAAGGGTTGCGCTGCCGAGCCCTGGCCCGGCAATCCCGCGCCCCGCATGGCCGAAATTCCCGGCGGTATGATCAACTCCGTGGGTCTTCAGAACCCCGGCGTGGCCGCCTTTGCCCGCGAGTCCGGTCCGTGGCTCGAACAGCTGTCCAAGGACGGCTGCCAGGTCATCTGTCAGGTTGCCGGTCACTCCGTTGACGAGTTTGTCCGCGCACTCGAGATGTATGTCGAGCTATGCCCCTGGGCTGCCGGCTACGAGATCAACGTGAGCTGCCCCAACATCGCCGCCGGCGGTGCCGCCATGGGCTCCACGCCAGAGGGCGCCTCTTCCGTCATGGCCGCCTGCCGCAAGGTGACCGATAAGCCGCTGTTCGTGAAGATGGCGCCGGTCAACGTCGCCGAGATCGCCAAGGCCCTCGAGGCTGCCGGCGCCGACGGCCTTTCGGTCATCAACTCCATCCAGGGCATGGCCATCGACGTCCATACCCGCAAGTCCCGCGTGGCCAAGCCCAAGGGCGGCCTTTCGGGCCCGCTGTGCCACCACATCGCCGTGCGCATGGTCTGGGAGGTTGCCCAGGCCGTCGATATCCCCATCAACGGTGTCGGCGGTGTCATGACTGGCGAGGATGCGGCTGAGTTTATCCTGGCCGGCGCCACCTGCGTGTCGGTCGGCATGGCCAACTTCGTCGATCCGTGCGCTTCGCTTAAGATCGCGCATGAGCTCGAGGCCTGGGCCGAGTCCCAGGGCGTAAAGGACATCAACGAGCTGGTGGGTGCTTTCGAATGCTAGAGAATGATGCCCGCGACCGTGTTATCGTCGCCCTCGACTGCGACCGTGAGCGCGCGCTCGAGCTCGCCCACGAGCTTTCGGGCCATGCCGCCTGGCTCAAGGTCGGCATGACGCTCTATTACGCTGAGGGTCCCCAGATCGTCAAGACCTTTAAGGACCTTGGCTTTAAGGTCTTCCTCGACCTTAAGTTCCATGACATTCCGCATCAGGTGCGCGGCGCTGCCCGCTCGGCCTCGCTTGCCGGTGCCGACCTGCTTTCGGTCCACGGCCTGGGCTCGGGTGCTATGCTCGCTGCCTGCCGCGAGGGTGCCGAGGAGGCGCGTGAGGACCGCGCCAAGCTCGTCGCCATCACCGTGCTCACGAGCATGAATCAGGATGCCTTGAGCGAGATCGGCGTCGAGTCTCCCGTGGCCGAGGAGGCCGCCCGCTTGGCAAAGCTTGCTCAGGCCAATGGCATCGATGGCATCGTGTGCTCACCGATGGAGGCTCACGACATGCGTGAGCTGCTGGGTCCTGATGCCCTGATCGTGACTCCGGGTGTGCGTCCGGTGGGTGCCGCCCTTGGTGACCAGTCCCGCGTGGCGACGCCTTCCCAGGCTATCGAGCGTGGCGCAAGCCACATTGTGGTGGGCCGTCCCATCACCGGTGCCGACGATCCGGTTGCCGCCTTTGACGCCATCGTCGCCGAGCTGGTCGAAAACGTCGCGTAAAAGATTCCCCTAAGTCACCACTTTTGGGTCTCATTAGCACAAAATAGCCCCTGTGCCTGCGTAAACTTTCCCATCCTTTGTGTGGAATCGCAGGTCAGGGGCTTAACTTTGGGCGCAGTATATTGCACTTTTTGCGGGTATCGTCTAACCTATGGAGCCGCGATTAGGCATTTTGTACGTTCTACGTGCTAAAATGCCAATTATTGAATCAGATATAACCCAACTATTTGGAGGTACGAATGGCACTCCCTCAGCTTACCGACGAGCAGCGCAAGCAGGCTCTTGAGAAGGCTGCCGCCGCACGTCACGCCCGCGCTGAGCTTCGCGAGCAGATCAAGAAGGGCGAGAAGTCCCTCGAGTCCGTGCTCAACTCCGAT
>URUW01000221.1 GCA_900551205.1 uncultured Collinsella sp.
CGGACAGGCGGTTCACAAACGAGTTCTCGCCCTGCATGCACAGCGAGTCGTAGCGCCCCTCGGCCACCTGGTCCACGATCACCGCGACGTCGTCCGGATCGATCGGGCAGCTGCGGTAAACCCCCTCGGCATCAAAGCAGTGCTGGCCCGAAAGCGTAATGTACGCATCCCAACCAAGATCGAACAGCCAATCGGGCATCTGATAGGTCGGGCGACCCGTGGCGATCACGCACGCAATCCCCTGCTCATGAAAGCTGTCGAGCACCTGCTGCGCCGACGCCGGAATCCGATGGGTCTTAAAGCTCAGCAACGTGCCGTCGATATCGAAAAACGCGGCCTTGATCATCCTCGCCTACTCCTCGCCCTCGAGCTTCTCGCTCGCCTCGAGCCACGCCATCTCCAACTCGTCCATGGCGGCGTGGGCCTCGTCGATCTTTGCCTGCTGCTCGCCCAGCGCCGTGTAATTGGTGGGGTCGACCTGCGCCATCGCAGCCTCGGCCTCCTCCACGCGAGCGCGCTGCGTCTCCATCTTGCGCTCGAGCGAGCTCACCTCGCGGCGGAGCTTCTGGCGCTCGGCGTTGGAAAGACCGTTGGGCTGCCCGCTCGACTTGGGCTTTTCGGCCGCAACCGCTGCGGCACCGGTGTCGAACGTGCCGGTCTTGGCACTCGGTGCGCCCACGGGCTCGCCCTCGGCCGTGGCGTTGCACAGGCGCAGGTACTGGTCCACGCCGCCGGGCATATGCGTCAGGTGACCGTCGAGCAGTGCCCACTGCTGGTCGGTCACGCGCTCCATCAAGAAGCGGTCGTGCGTCACCAGGATCAGCGTGCCCGGCCAGCCGTCCAGCAAGTCCTCGACAATCGCCAGCATGTCGGTATCCAGGTCGTTGCCGGGCTCGTCCAGGATGAGCACGTTCGGCTCGTCCAGCAGGATCAACATGAGGGCCAGACGGCGCTTCTGCGACGGCGCTGGCCGCCCGAAAGATCGCCGATGCGGCTCCAGAGCTGCTGCGTCGTAAAGCCCAGACGCTCGCAGAGCTTCTCGGGTGAAGTCTCCTTGCCGTCAATGACGTAGTACTTCTTATAGTGGCTGAGCACCTCGCGGATCGTGTCGCCCATGTAGGGTTCGAGCTCCTCGAGCTGCTGCGACAGCACGCCAAAGCGCACCGTCTGGCCGATCTTCACGCGGCCGCGCAGGGGCGCGATCTTGCCCTGGATCACGTCGAGCAGCGTCGACTTGCCGGCGCCGTTCTCGCCCAAAAGACCATAGCGGTCGCCCGCACCAATGAGCCAGGTCACGTCGTTGAGCACCTGCTTGGGCGCGCCATCGGTATCCGCATAGCCGGCGTCCACGTCGACCACATCGATAACTTGCTTGCCCAGGCGGCTCACGGCCAGGCGCTTGAGCTCCAGCTCGTCACGCACGGGCGGCACGTCGGCGATCAGCTCGCGAGCGGCATCCACGCGAAACTTGGGCTTGGTGGAGCGCGCCTGGGCACCGCGGCTCAGCCACGCGAGCTCCTTACGTGCCATGTTGCGACGGCGCTCCTCGGTAACCGCGGCCATGCGGTCGCGTTCCACGCGCTGCAGGATATATGCCGAATAGCCGCCCTCGAAGGGATCGACCTGGCCGTCGTGAACCTCCCACATGCTGGTGCAGACCTCGTCCAAGAACCAGCGATCGTGCGTGACCACGAGCATCGCGCCCTGACCGCGCTGCCAGCGGGCCTTTAAGTGACGCGCAAGCCAGTTGATGGTGCGCATGTCCAGATGGTTGGTGGGCTCATCGAGCATGAGCACGTCATAGTCGCCGATCAGCAGGCGCGCGAGGTCCACGCGGCGGCGCTGACCGCCCGAGAGCTCGCCTACCACGCCCTCCCAGGGCACATCGCTAATAAGACCGGCCAGAATCTGGCGCGTACGGGGGCTCGACGCCCACTCGTACTCGGGGGCGTCACCCACAACGGCATGATGCACGGTATCGGTATCGACAAGCTGGTCCTTTTGGCCGAGTAGACCGATCGTGATGCCGCGGCGGTGCGTCACGCGTCCGTCATCGGGCTCCAGCGTGCCGGCGAGCACGCTCAGCAGCGTCGACTTGCCGTCGCCGTTTTTACCGACAATACCAATGCGGTCGCCCTCGCCCACGCCGAGCGTCACGCTATCGAAAATATGCTTGGTGGGAAACTCTAGGCTGACGGAATCGCATCCCAAAAGAATCGCCATATGCCCTGCTCCTTCGTAGAAATTCAACGTTCTCCATGATAGCGAAAACCACCACAAAGGGGACGGGCGCCTTCGTGGTGGTTTTGGGCAAGCGCACCAGCACACGACACAAAAAGGCGGGCCATCTCCCGCAAGAGATGACCCGCCTCTCCAATCAGTCCCGCGGCAACCGTGGCCGCCGCGGGCCTCAAGCATGTCCCGGACTAGGAGAACATGCCGGTGAGGTAATCATTCAGCCGCTTATCCTTGGGCCGTTGGAAAATCTCGTCGGTCTCGTCGTACTCGACCATATCGCCCATGTAGAAAAACGCCGTGCGGTTGGACACGCGCGACGCCTGCTCCATGTTGTGCGTCACGATGACGATGGCGCGGTCGGCCACGATCGACGACATCAGGTCCTCGATCGCCAGCGTCGAGATGGGGTCGAGCGCCGAGCAGGGCTCGTCAAACAGGATCACATCGGGGTTGAGCGCCAGCGTGCGCGCAATGCACAGACGCTGCTGCTGACCGCCCGAAAGCGCGTAGGCGCTCTTGTCGAGCTTGTCTTTGACCTCGTCCCACAGCGCGGCACCGCGCAGACTTTCCTCGACCATGCGGTCGAGCTCGTCACGGTCGGTGATGCCGTGGCGCTTGGGCGCAAAGGTGATGTTGTCGCGAATGGACTTGCGGAAGGGGTTTGGCTGCTGGAACACCATGCCGATGGAGCGGCGCAGCTC
>URUW01000222.1 GCA_900551205.1 uncultured Collinsella sp.
CCATCGCCCGTGTAGATCTGAACCTTGCCGACTTCCAGTGATGCCATCTCTGTCCTTTCGTGCTCGGCGTCGGTTTATCGCCGTCCTGGTTGGGTATTCTAGAAAGCATTATCAACCCCAGTAGATGGAGTTCAAGCAGATGGAGATGGATGACAATAAACGTAGGCGGAATATGATCCTCTACGTGCTCATCGCCTTCGTCGTCTACCTCGTGCTCTCGACCGTTCTGTTCCCCAACATCGGTCACACGCAGCAGATTACGAAGACCGATTACTCGACGTTTGTCAAAGCGCTCGATAAGAAGAGCGTCAACAAGGTCGAGTACAACACGGACGATTACACGATTTATTACACCAAGAAGGGCGAGGACGAGAACATCGCCTACAAGACGACCGGTGTGCCGAATGATGCGGGTTTTACCGATCGCGTGCTTGAATCCGGTGCGTCCCTGGAATCGGTCGTTCCCGACAAGAACTCGGGTTTGATGACCTACTACCTGCTCACCCTCATTCTTCCCATGGCGATTTTCTTCCTGATTGGCTGGTGGCTCAACCGACGCATGAAGAAGGCCATGGGTGATGACGGTCCGTCGATGAACTTTGGCGGCGGTGGTTTTGGCGGCGGTGGACTGGGCAAGTCCGGCGCGCGCGTGATCGCCTCCAAGGACGTGGGCGTGACCTTTAAGGATGTCGCCGGCCAGGAAGAGGCCAAGGAGTCCCTCAAGGAGGTCGTCGACTTTCTGGAGAAGCCGCAGCGCTACGAGGAGATCGGCGCCAAACTGCCACGCGGCGCTCTCCTTGTCGGCCCTCCGGGTACCGGTAAAACCCTGCTCGCCAAGGCTGTGGCCGGCGAGGCGGGCGTGCCGTTCTTTAGTATTTCTGGTTCTGAGTTTGTTGAGATGTTCGTTGGCCGCGGCGCCGCTAAGGTTCGCGATCTGTTTAAGCAGGCCAAGGAAAAGGCCCCGTGCATCGTGTTTATCGACGAGATCGATACCATCGGTAAGAAGCGCGATGGCGGCGGCTTTAGTGGCAACGACGAGCGCGAACAGACGCTCAACCAGCTGTTGACCGAGATGGACGGCTTCGATAACCACAAGGGTATCGTCGTTCTTGCTGCTACCAACCGTCCCGACAGCCTTGACCCGGCCCTGCTGCGCCCCGGTCGTTTTGACCGTCGCATCCCCGTTGAGCTGCCCGACCTGACCGGACGTAAGAACATCCTCGAGCTGCATGCAAAGAGCGTGAAGACGGAGCCGCCGATCGACCTGACCGCGATTGCCCGCGCCACGCCCGGTGCCTCGGGCGCCGACCTGGCCAACATCATCAACGAGGGCGCGCTGCGTGCCGTCCGCGAGGGTCGCAAGCGCGCGACTCAGGATGACTTTGAGGAGTCGGTGGAGGTCGTCATCGCCGGCCAGCAGCGTAAGTCCACGGTTCTGTCCGACCACGAGAAACAGGTCGTGTCCTATCACGAGATCGGCCATGCCATCGTTGCCGCCCGCCAGAAGGGTTCTGCGCCGGTTACCAAGATCACCATCGTGCCGCGTACGAGCGGTGCTCTGGGCTACACCATGCAGGTCGAGGAGGATGAGCGCTTCCTGACCACGCGCCAGGAAGTCCTGGACAAGCTCGCTGTCTATTGCGGTGGCCGTGCAGCCGAGGAGCTTATCTTTGGCGAGATGACGACCGGTGCCGCCAACGATATCGAGCAGGCCACCAAGCTCGCCCGCAACATGGTGACGCGCTTTGGCATGTCCGATGAGTTTGGCATGATGGCGCTTGGTACCGTTCAGAATGCGTACCTCAACCAGGATACGTCGCTCACCTGCGCCCCCGGTACGGCCGAACGCGTGGACGCGATCGTCGCCAAGCTGATCGAGGATGCGCACGACCGCGCTCTGCAGATCCTCAAGGAGAACAAGTTTAAGCTCCATGAGCTGGCTCGTTATCTGTACAAGAAGGAGACGATCACGGGCGAGGAGTTCATGAATCTCCTCACGCGCGAGAATCCGCTGATGCCAAAGCAGCAGTAATACTGGTTGCGCAGTGTCTATCGCCCCATTTGAGTGTCCATCTCAAATGGGGTGTTTTGCGTGGGGAGAGTTGAATATGAAAATCGTGGTAAGTGCCTGCTTGATGGGCGAGAGCTGCAAGTATAACGGGCTCGATAACTACCATCGCGAGCTGGTCGAAGCGTGCGAATGCACGGGGACCGAGGTACTCTTGGTGTGCCCTGAGGTCTTTGGCGGCCTGCCCACGCCGCGCAAGCCGTCCGAGATTGTGAACGGCGAGGTCCGTACCTGCGAGGGCATTTCGGTCGATCGCGAGTTTCGCCTGGGTGCCCAACGTGCGCTCGATATGTGCGAACAGGCGGGCGGCCCGTCCGAGATTGTTGCGTGCATTTTGCAGGATCGCAGTCCGTCGTGCGGCGTGGGCCATATCTACGACGGATCCTTCAGCGGCACGCTCACAACGGGTAACGGTGTCTTCGTTGACCTGCTCCTGCGCCACGGCTACCGCGTGATCCCGGCAAGCGAATTCGATCCCAGCATGCTGGAACATTGTCCATAGCACTCGAACCCAACACTTCCTCACGGGTGACCGTTTTGGCATCATCCGTGAAGTTGATATTGAGTACGACCCGGTCATCAAAGACGTAGACCGAGTTGACAGGCGCTGTACCCAGGCAGCCCCTCCCCGCGGCCCTCGCGCAGGAACGCGCACACGGCCTTCCCGTCTCTTGCGCCCCTCCTGGAACTGTCCACATCAGTGTAGCCAATTCAGTCCGCCAAGGGCTGAAGCCCGGACAACGCGGCGATGGAGGGCTTCTTCGGCCTGCTCAAGAAGGAGTTCTGGCACGGCAGGGACTGGTCGGACTGGACCCCCGCCCGCTTCATCGAGGAGCTC
>URUW01000223.1 GCA_900551205.1 uncultured Collinsella sp.
ATATGCGCGAGGCAGGCTGGAAGCACCTGGAGCGCCTAGGCGAGCACTACGAGGGCGCAGACGATCCCACGCTCGTCTTCTTTAGCGTGGAGGAACCCGAGGCCTTTATCTGCAACCATGACGAATGGGTGCCGGTCGAGCTCTAGCCAGCTGGCTCATCCTAACAACTTGGTTTTCGCATGGGCGGGCCCGGTATTGCCCGGCGCCGTTAGGAGCGCCGGTCAATACGGGGCCCGCTCCATTTGTCAATTCCTTCAAGCGAATGTGTCGGGAATGTTTCAATGCATGAATATGCAAGCCATTTACGTATTAATGCATCTTTTGGTGCTAAAGTTTCAACCCACTTCATAACGACCGCTGCGAAATGCGCATCGGTGCATAAATCGCAGACAAGGAGTCTGATATGTCTTTGAAGGTTGGAATCGTCGGCGCGGCTGGATATGCCGGAGCCGAGCTCATTCGCCTCGTCCTCGGTCATCCCGAGTTTGAACTTGCTGCCATTACGTCCAACGCCGATGCCGGCCAGCCGTTGTCTGCGGTGCACCCGAGCTTCACCGGCGTAAGCGATCTTGTCTTTACGACGCATGATGCCCCTGAGCTCAAGAACTGCGACGCGGTCTTTTTGGCCGTGCCGCACACGGCTGCCATGGCACAGGTGCCCGCGCTGCTTGCATCGGGCGTCTCCTGCTTTGATCTTTCGGCCGACTACCGTCTGAACGACGCGTCCGTTTTTGAGGCTTGGTATGCCGCCGAGCATACGAGCCCCGAGCTGCTCAAGACCCGTGCCTTCGGTCTGCCCGAGCTGTTCTGCCAGGACTTGGAGACCGCCGCATCCGACCATGCCGACGGCAAATCCGTGCTGGTCGCCTGCGCCGGTTGCTATCCCACCGCAACGAGCCTTGCCGCCGCGCCCGCCGTGCGCGCGGGCTGGGTGGCCGAGAACGGCCCCGTGATTGTCGATGCCATTAGCGGCGTGACGGGCGCCGGTAAGTCCTGCAACGCCCGCACCCATTTTTGCAGCGCCGACGAGAACTTGGAGGCCTACGGCGTGGGCAAGCATCGCCACACGCCCGAGATTGAGCAAATCCTTGGCCTGACCGATCGCGTCGTCTTTACCCCGCACCTGGCACCGCTCAAGCGCGGTCTGCTCTCCACGGTGACGCTGCCGCTCACGCCGCAGGCTCTCGATACCTTGACCCTTGAGGACGTTGTCGACCATTACAAGCAGTTCTACGCCGGTCGCACCTTTGTGCGCGTGCTCGATGCCGGCCAGCAGCCCAAGACGGCTTCGGTCGTCGGCACCAACGCTGCCCAGATTGGCCTCGCGCTCAACAAGCGCGCGGGCGTGCTGGTGGCGACGGGTGCTATCGACAATTTGTGCAAGGGCGCTGCGGGCCAAGCAGTCCAGTGCGCCAATATCGTCTTTGGCTTTGACGAGCGACGAGGCTTGCCCACAGTGGCGTGCCCGGTGTAGCACATTCGATTGTTAACGATTTGGTAGTCGGGCATCGAATGGGGCGCCACTCTTAAGCTGGTCTCATGATCACGACTGGCATGGCGCACCAACCGATGTCCGTTTTTTGTTTGACATAAGGAGTCATAAGGACGATGAATACAGAGCAGTTCGATATCAAGATTCGTGCCGTCGAGGGTGGCATTACGGTAGCGGCCGGCTTTAAGGCCGCGGGTATTCATGCGGGTTTTCGCAAGAATCCCGAGCGCTTGGATTACGCGCTCGTCGTGCCCGATAAACCCTGTCCCGGTGCCGGCGTGTTTACGACCAATCGCTTTTGCGCAGCGCCTGTGCAGGTGAGCCGCGCCAACCTGGGCGGTGTGGGCAAGGGCTATGGCATCATCGCCGGCGTTTCAATCAACTCCGGCAACGCGAATGCCGCCACGGGCGAGACGGGCCTTGCCTGCGCGCGCGAGACGTGCAACATCGCCTCGCAGGTCATCGGCTGCGAGCCCCAGCAGATTCTGGTTGCCTCCACGGGTGTGATTGGCCAGATTCTGTCGATCGACACGTTTGAGACCGCCATTCCTGCTGCCTACGAGGCGCTCTCCGCCCACGGTGGCGCCGATGCCGCTCGCGCCATCATGACGACCGACACGCACTCCAAGGAGTACGCCGTGTCCTACGTCAGTGAGGCTGCGGGTCATGCGGGCAATGTCTATACGGTAGGCGGAATGTGCAAGGGCTCGGGCATGATCATGCCCAACATGGCCACCATGATCGCAGTTATCACCACCGATGCCCCCGTCGAGCCTGCGGCACTTCATGCCCTGCTGCTCTCGACCGTCAAGCAGACCTTTAACAAGGTAACGGTCGATTCCGACACCTCGACCAACGACACCTGCATCATGCTTGCCTCCGGTGCCGCTGCCGCAGATGCCGAGCCTATCGTCGAGGGCTCCGATGCTTTTGACGAGTTGGCATTTGCCGTGCACGAGGTGTGCGAGAGCCTGGCGCGCAATATTGCCGCCGATGGTGAGGGCGCATCCAAGCTTGTTACAGTCAACGTTACCGGCGCCGTGAACGACGAGGAGGCCGATATCGCCGCCCGTGCCGTTGCCAACTCGCCGCTCGTTAAGACCTGCATCGCCGGCCACGACTGCAACTGGGGCCGCGTTGCTATGGCGCTTGGCAAGTGCGGCGTGAAGTTTAATCAGGAAGACGTTTCCATCGACATGATGGGCATGCCTGTCTGTCGCGACGGTCTGACTGTTCCCTTTGACGAGGACGAGGCTCTACGACGTTTCGAGGCGCCCGAGATCGTGATCTCGGCCGACCTGGGCGCAGGCGACGCGGCAACGACCGTGTGGACCTGCGACCTCACGCATGAGTACATCTCCATCAACGG
>URUW01000224.1 GCA_900551205.1 uncultured Collinsella sp.
CCTCGGCAAGAGAGGTGTCGAAGCCCTCGGACCGTCCATGCCGTCTTGTGGTACAGGGCAAACCTTATGGCGCAAACGTTGACAGTTTGTTACGGAAGTTCATTTGTAGCGAGCATGTTTCCAATGTTTCCGCAGCGTTTCGGGGGTGCCGTTTTGTGCGACTCCTGTTGCCTGGCGAGCATGCGCCCTCGGTTCACGCTAGAATGCACTCAACCTTTAAGCGGTTTATCCATCCATAAGATGCACGAAGGAGTTATCTATGAGCGAACCCCTGCGCACCGTGAACGTCGGTCTGATCGGTCTGGGAACCGTCGGCGGCGGCGTGGCCCGTCTGATCAAGAGCCACCACGATGAGTACCTGGCAGCCTACGGCATCGACCTTAAGCTGACCCGCGCCTGCGCGCTTGCTTGGGAGCAGGCCGAGGCGGCAGGCATTGAGCGCGAGGCCTTTACGAGCGACTGGCACGATGTCGTCACCGACCCCGCCGTCGACATCGTCGTCGAGCTGATTGGCGGCGAGCATCCCGCAACCGAGATCTTCACCACTGCCTTCGAGAACGGCAAGCATGTCGTCTCCGCCAACAAGGCCCTGCTGGGCCGCCATGTCGAGACGCTTGCCGAGAAGGCGCGTGCGTGCGGCGTGCAGATTAAGTGCGAGGCCAGCTGCGGTGGCGGCATCCCCATTGTCAGCACACTCGAGCACGACCTGGTGGGTAACAAGATCCTGACCATCGCCGGCATCCTCAACGGCACCACCAACTACATCCTGTCGCGCATGGACGCCGAGGGCGCCGATTACGCTGACGTGCTCGCCGACGCACAGGCCAAGGGCTATGCCGAGGCCGACCCGTCCGCCGACGTCGACGGCTTCGATGCCGCCAGCAAGACGGCCATCCTCGCCTCCATCGGCTTTGGCACCCGCGTTACCACCGATGATGTGTACCAGCAGGGTATCCGCACCATCGGCGCCGAGGACATCGCCCAGGCCCGCGAGCTCGGCTACACCATCAAGCTGCTCGGCATCGCCCGCAACACCGACGCTGGCGTCGACGTTCGCGTGCATCCCACGCTGATCCCCGCAGACCATATGCTCGCCAAGGTCAACGGCGCCATGAACGCCGTCTACGTGGTAGGCGACGCCGTGGGCGAGACCATGTTCTACGGCGCGGGCGCAGGCTCCTTCCCCACCGCGAGCGCCGTCGTGGGCGATATCCTGTCGCTCTCCGAGCAGATCAGCCGCGGCGTGGCTCCGCTGCCCGAGATTGAGCCCTATGGCCACAACCTCACCTTTAAGCCCATGGACGAGCTCCAGACCAAGTACTATGTGCGCCTGAAAGTCGCCGACCGCGTGGGCGCCCTGTCCGAGACGGTCGACATCTTTGCCAAGCACAACATCTCGATCTCGCTCATCAACCAGGTCGAGGACGGCAAATCGGGCGTCAGCGATGCCTGCTCGGTCATCTTCCTGACGCACCGCGCGCTCGAGAAGGACGTCCAGGCTGCCGCCGCCGAGCTTGCCAGCGTCGGCTGCGTGGCCGAGGTCGCCAACGTCCTGCGCATCGAGGACGTTGAGGCTTGGACCGAAGGCGTCATGGCGAACTAGCCCAACGCTCGCCTAGCAATACGCGCCTTGAGGGCTCCCGTCCGATGTGGGACGGGAGCCCTTTTGTCACCTGCCCTAAGCACAACGGCAAAGCATATTTGCGCGAGCCGCTCATCGGTAACGCGGGCTACCGTTCACCGATATGCAAACGCGGCCGATTCCGACTACCGCTACGCTGTGCTGCGAATGTCCGCCCGCGATGAGAGGAAGCACCATGTTGCTCGAGGGCAAGAAAGCAATCATCACCGGAGGCACACGCGGTATCGGCTATGCCATCGCCTGCCGTTTTATCGAGGAAGGCGCTGCCGTCACCGTCTTTGGCTCGCGCCAGGAGACTGCCGACACGGCCGTTGAGAAGCTGACAGCCGCCTATCCCGACGCCAAGGTCTGGGGTCGCTCCTGCGATCTCACCTCGCTCGAGGCCGTGACTGAGGCCTTTACGCAGACTGCAGCCGACATGGGCGGCTTGGACACGGTCGTCAACAATGCCGGTATCTCCCAGCGTTCACCCCTCTTGGACTACACGGCCGAGGAGTTCGCCAAAGTTATGGACCTCAACGTCGTCGCCGTCTTTAATGGCCACCAGGCTGCCGCCAAGATCATGACCGAGGCCGGCCACGGCGGCACCATCACTACCACAAGCTCGATGGTCGCCAAGTACGGCCAGCCCTCCGGCGTCGGTTACCCCACGTCCAAGTTTGCCGTCAACGGTATGGTCCAGTCGCTCTCGCGCGAGCTCGCTCCCATGGGCATCCGCGTCAACGCCGTCGCCCCCGGCGTGACTAAGACCGACATGGTCGCCAACCTGCCCGAAGAGGTCATCAAGCCCATCATCGCCACCATTCCGCTGGGTCGCATGGGCGAGCCCGAGGATGTCGCCAACGCCTTTGTTTTCCTGGCGAGCGACATGTCCTCCTATGTCACGGGCGCCGTGCTCCCCGTCGACGGAGCCGCCCGCTCCTAAGGAGCCACAAGCTTTGGCTTCAAGCTTCAACATAGCTCAACCAAAAAGGCGCGCCGTCTGAATCAACTGCAGACAGCGCGCCTTCTCCTGTTATGAAAGGGAAACTATGTCCCAGTATTTCGGATCAGAACGGGGCACGGTTTCCCCCAGGACCTCCTTGCGGAAACTGCATCCCACTCTGAGCGCCCATTCCGGGACACAGCTTCCCAACGGCCCCCGTTTCGGAAACCACATCCCGTTCCGAGCCTTCAAAGCGGGACGCGGCTT
>URUW01000225.1 GCA_900551205.1 uncultured Collinsella sp.
GTCACAATGGAAAACGTGTCAATTAGAAAGGTGTTTGCAGATGCAGTTCGATCAGGTGACGGTTATCGGTGGCGGTCTGGCGGGATCGGAGTGCGCGATCCAGCTGGCAGATCGCGGGTTTGCCGTAAAGCTGTGCGAGATGCGCCCCCAGGTGAGCTCCCCGGCCCACCATACCGATCACCTGGCAGAGCTCGTCTGCTCCAATTCGTTTAAGTCGACCCGTCCGGATTCCGCGGCTGGTTTGCTGAAGGCCGAGCTTGAGCGCATGGGTTCGGTCCTGCTCGATTGCGCCCATCGCGCGGCTGTTCCCGCCGGTGGCGCCTTGGCGGTCGACCGCGTCAAGTTTTCCGAGCTTGTCGAGGACGAGGTTGCCGCCCGTCCCAATATCGAGATCGTTCACGGCGAGGTCACGCAGATTCCCGAAGGTCACGTGGTCATTGCCGCCGGCCCCTTGTGCTCGCCGGCGTTGAGCGAAGAGGTCGTGAAGCTCGTCGGTGGCGACGCCCTTGCGTTCTTCGATGCCGCGGCGCCGATCGTCGATGCCTCCACGCTCGATATGGACGTGCTGTTCTCGCAGTCGCGCTACGAGGAGCAGGGGAGCGGCGACTATCTCAACGCTCCGCTCAACAAGGAAGAGTACGAGGCCTTTATCGAGGCGCTTACCACGGCCGACCGCGTGGTGCTCAAGGACTTTGAGGGCGGCGATCTGTTCCAGGCCTGCCAGCCTGCCGAGGAAGTTGCGCGCACCGGCAAGGACGCCATTCGCTTTGGCGCCATGAAGCCCGTCGGCCTCACCGACCCGCGAACCGGTCGTCGTCCCTGGGCGGCGATTCAGCTGCGTGCCGAGAACAAGGAGAAGACCGCCTATAACCTGGTGGGCTTCCAGACCAACCTGACCTTTGGCGAGCAGAAGCGCGTCTTCCATATGGTGCCGGGTCTGGAGAACGCCGAGTTCTTCCGCTACGGTGTCATGCACCGCAATACCTTTGTCGATGCGCCGCACGTGCTCGATGGCACCTTTGCCGTGCCTGGTACCGGCGTGCGCCTGGCCGGTCAGATCACCGGCACCGAGGGGTACATGGAAGCCGTGGCGACAGGTCTGCTCGCGGCACTCAACACCTATGCCGAGGCTGTCGGGGCCGCTCCCGTCGAGCTGCCGCGCGTGGGTGCTTTGGGCGCGCTCGTGGGCTATGCTACCGATCCGGCCACGGTGGGCTATCAGCCTATGCATGTCAACTTTGGCCTGGTGCCGCCACTCGAGGATGGTAAGCGCCGCAGCAAGCGCGACCGCTACCAGGCCTATGCGGACCGTGCGCTCGAGGCCCTTGATGCCTATCTGGCCACTCGCCCCGATCTGTTTGGAGGCGACCGGTCATAGCCTTTGACCTGTACGACACCGTCGACTCGTTTATTGCCTATATCTCACGCGTCGAGGGACTTTCTCCCAACACGGTGACGGCCTATGGCTCGAGGCTGGAGCGCTTTGCTGCCTGGTGCGAGCGTGAGAATATAGATTCTTTCGCTGCCGACGTGCGCACCATTCGTCGCTATCTTGCCGAGCTTTCGCGTGAGCAGGTGACTCCCCGAACGCTTGCGGCACACCTGTCTGCCATTCGCTCGCTCTATCGGTGGATGGCTGCCGAGGGGGTCGTGGAGGGCGATGTGGTCTCGGCAATTTCCTCGCCCAAGCTCCCGCGCGATCTACCCGGTGTGCTGACGACCCATCAGGTGGAGGCGCTGCTCAAGACGCCTGATACCTCAACACCCGCGGGACTGCGCGATGCGGCGATGCTCGAGCTGCTCTATGCCTCGGGCGCCCGTATCTCTGAGCTCGCAGCACTCAATGTGGAGTCCATTGCGTGGTCCGAACGCACGCTGCGCCTGTGGGGCAAGGGGAGCAAAGAACGTATCGTCCCTCTGTATCGTCGTGCGCTCGAGGCGACGCGTCTCTATATTGAGGAGGGGAGGCCGGAGTTGCTCGCTCAGGCAAAGCGTCGTGACCCCGCTACCGGGCCGCATCCGCTGCTTATATCGGCGCGCGGTAATCGCATGAGTGCCGCCATGCTCAGGCGGCGGTTTCATATGCTGGCGACGCTCGCCGGCATTCCGGCCGACATCGCCCCGCATGCGATGCGCCATACCTTTGCGACCGACTTGCTCGAGGGCGGCGCGGACCTGCGCTCGGTTCAAGAGCTGCTGGGTCATGCGAGCCTGTCCACGACGCAGATCTACACGCATCTCACGCCCGATCGGCTCAAACGTGCCGTGGCTCAAGCCCATCCCCGAGGCGAATAGTGGCTGGGACGTCCCGCGCCGCACTCAGGTGTGTGGTTTTGATTGCGGGTTGGCAGGAAGAAGCATTCCTGCTATCATTCATCGGGTTGCTTCACGGCAACATGTTTTTATCACGCACGCGCGGCTACTTCATACCGTGGTGCCCGGGCTTTGGTAGCACATGTCCGGGTTGGTTTTGGAGGATGACCCCGCGCGGAGGCAAACCACAGGAGGTTTAACATGGCTACCAAGATTAATATCCGCACCTTGCTCGAGGCCGGCTGCCACTTCGGTCACCAGACCCGTCGCTGGAACCCCAAGATGAAGCCGTTCATCTTTGGTGAGCGCAACGGCATCTACATCCTCGACCTCAAGCAGACCATCCTCGACGCCGATCAGGCCTACACCTTCGTCAAGAACGTCGCCAAGGGTGGCAACGTGCTGTTCGTCGGCACCAAGAAGCAGGCTCAGGAGG
Organism: uncultured Collinsella sp.; assembly: GCA_900551205.1. Classification (GTDB taxonomy): domain Bacteria; phylum Actinomycetota; class Coriobacteriia; order Coriobacteriales; family Coriobacteriaceae; genus Collinsella. The sequence goes on from URUW01000225.1 coordinate 2,750, forward strand.
CCGTCAAGAACGCTGCTGAGCGCGCCAACATGCCCTACATCAACCAG
>URUW01000226.1 GCA_900551205.1 uncultured Collinsella sp.
GCACGGGCTCGGCGTCCTTGGCGTGCGGGCGCAACGACGGTGCGTGCGGTGAGCCGGCGGGTGCCTGAATGTCGCTGCTTGCGTGTGCGGGGTCGACGATGCCCGAAATCAGGCGCTCGGCCTCATCGACATCCAAGCAAGGGGTACCGCTTACCAGGCCATCGGCCTCGAGGCTATTGAAGATACGCGTGACGCGAGGGCAGTCGACGCCGATGGCACGGAGCTCGTCGGTATGCGCGAAGACCTCGTGTGGCTCGCCCTGCAGCGCGATTTCGCCATGGTTGAGCACGAGCACGCGGTTGCAGTACTCCGAGAGTAGGGCGACCTTTTGCTCAACGACGACGATGGTGATTCCAAGCGCGCGGTTTGCCTCACGCAGCGTCTCGAAGACCAACGTGGAGCTGGCGGGGTCGAGTGCCGCGGTGGGCTCGTCGAGAACCAAGACGCGCGGACGCATGGCGAGGATGGCAGCGATGGCCACCTTTTGCTTCTGTCCGCCCGAGAGGGTGGCGATCTCGCGGTCACGCAGGTCGCTGATGCCGACGGTCTCGAGCGTTTCACTCACGCGCCGCTCGATCTGGTCGTGGGGAACGCCAAAGTTCTCGAGGCCAAAGAGCATCTCGTCCTCGACGACCGAAGCGACCATCTGCGTGTCGATATCCTGCAGCACACTGCCGACGATTTGCGACACGTCGGTGAGCGAGGCTTCGCAGGTGTCGTGGCCGTCTACCATGACGGCCCCAAAGAACGTGCCGGTGTAGTGGTGGGGCACGGCACCCGACAGGCAGGCGGCAAGCGTGGACTTGCCGGCGCCCGAAGGACCGATAATGCCAATAAAATCTCCCCTGTTCACGCCGAGCGAGATATGCTTAAGCACCTGCTCGGTCTGCGTGCCATAGGAGAACGAGACATCGTCGACGTTGATGATCGTTTCCATGGATACCTTTCAGAGTCATCGGGGACGTTCTTACATGACTAGTCGTTTAAGAACGTCCCCAAGAGCTAGTTGTCTGGGACAGTCTTTGATGGTGGAGCACGGAGACGGCTTTACGAGGGGCCCCAGGTTGGCGCGAAAGAGGAGCGAAGCGTACTTGGGTACGCGAGCGACGAATGAACGCCAAGATGGGGTGGCTCGTAAAGCCGAGCGGGTTAGTTGAGCCTAAGGGCCTTCTGGATGGGCAGGTAGAGGGCGCCGACCAGGATGGCGTTAAAGACGGCGGTCATGGCGACGACGGGCAGCATGGCTGCGGCGAGCTCGCCCACCACGCCGAGCATGGCCATTTTGATAAGCATGAAGATGACGCCCGAGACGAAGGTGGTCACGAACGTTGCGACAACGGCGACGGCGGGCTTGACCTGACCGCCCTTAGCAGCGGCGTTGACAATGGCGGCCATGAGCATGGCGGCGATACCCTCGGCGGCAAAATCGACAAACGGCGAGGTGGTGGTGATCTGGATCACGGCGGCCGAGATGAGGCCGATGACGAGCGCCTGGCCAATGTTGGGGCGAATGACCAGGATGGTGAGGCAGAAGGCCGAGATGATGAACTCGGGGCTGATCATGCCGCCCGAGATGCCCGAGATGGCCTTGCCGACGGTGAAGTTGAGGATGAAGCCGGCGGCAAGCAGGATGGCGAGCAGGACAAGGGCACGGATATCGAGCTTACCGCGGTCGGCGGTCTGGACGGTACGGGGCTGGGCGGCGGTGGTGTTCTGAGACATGGTGAAAGTCCTTTCAAAAAGGGGAGTGCAAGAAAAAACGGAGGCGCGTGATGCGAATGCGATCGGGCTCGAGATAGAAAAAGGCCCCCGGTCGAAACCGGAGGCCTTCCAATCACCTAGAGCGCAAAAACAGGCGTGAGGGACTCACCGTCGACCGATCGTATTCGCATCACGCCACCACCAGTTGTTGAGAGACGTCATCGCGTTCTTCATGTCGGTGGCTCCTTTCGTGATGCCATGGCGCGGTAGCACCTGATTGCTGTTGCGCTGCACTATAGCACAGTGCAATATGCGCGGGGAAATCTTTTTTGAAAAGATTCAGGCGGGTTTCCCGCCGGTCAAATGACGGACAAGGAGGGCAAGACTGCTCGCGCTGTCTTGCCCTCCTTTAGAACGTGAGAGTCTTAGGCCTTCTTGCGACGATAGATCACGTAGGCGCAGACACCGATGATGACGACGGCGCCAACGGCCATGGCGGCCATGTTGTTGCCCTCGGACTTCTCCTCGGTGACCTCTTTCTCTTCGGCCTCGGGCTCGGCCACGTCCTCATCGGAAAGGGCCTCGTCGGCGTAGGTGATGGACTCGACCAGGCAGTCGTTGTCAGCATCGTAGTCACTCGGGACGAACTCCTCGGAGAAATCGCCCTCCTGGAGGTAGTCGCGCATCTCCTCGAGCATGGCCTTGCACTTAACATAGGTGTTCTTGGTTGCAGCCTTGCCGGCCTTGTTGGCCAGGGCGGTGCGGGCTTCGGTGCCTTCTTCGGCCTGCATGGCCTCGTCGACGGTCAGGTTCTGCTCGATGAGTTCCTTCTGCAGGGCGTCGAGATAGGCGCGGACGCCGGCGGCGCAGTGGTCGCGGTTCTCATAGGCGAGCGTGTTGATGTCCATGAGGACGTAGTTGATGGAGTTCTTGGGCTCCTCGTTGTTCACGACGTCTTCCTCTTCGCAGTGATCGAAGGAGACATCCTGATCGCTGAAGTAGGGGCTGACCTCGGTGAGCAGTGCGGAATAGAGGGGGATGGCGACGGAGAACTCGGCGTTGGATAGCATCTCCCA
>URUW01000227.1 GCA_900551205.1 uncultured Collinsella sp.
AACGAACCCAACACCAAGAGAACCGCGCAAACCATTCCGGTGACAACGGGGTTGCGGCTAATCGCTGCTGTCAACGCAGCGACGACGGAAATCACGCCGTATGCCATGACCAGCAACGGAATACTGCACAACACCGCCTCCCCCACCATGGACGTTGTCGAAGCTCCCGCCCGAATGAGAGCGACGGGATACTCCGATCCACCCGCACCGTTCTTAATCACGGACACAACGACAGCGGGAACCATCGACACCAAAAGCAGCACCAAGCCAAGCAGGAGAGCCAGCGCAACAGCCGTCAGAAAACGCACATGCGCTGTTGCGGGGATCTGGAGAACCAGAAGGGAACGACACTGCAGGTGGGTGCACGCGAGCGATGTGACAACCACGGGCAACAGCAAAAATAAGGAGGGAAGCGCTGCCTGGAGATACGAAAGGAGGATTAATGGGGGCATCTTCGTACTTAACTCGTAAACCTTGGGGTCCGGCAAGCTCGCGATTGACTCAAGCAGAAGGGCGCGCGCCTCCGCACGAGAAGGAGTCTCCGGCTCGATTCCGATCGATTGCAGGAGAGTCGCATCTGCCGCGCCCAGCTCACCTCGAGCGCGCTCGTACGTCGCAAGGCTTCGAAACCCCTCCGCAGGCATAGGCGCGTACACGAAACCCGAAAGAGCATCCCGCATGTCTTCCAGGGCCGCTTTGCCCTCGACGTCCATATTCGCAGCGTTCTGCTCTAGATACCGATCTATTGAACGGAGCTCCCCATCCCTATACCGAACAGCGGAAACGTTATCAGCGTCAGGAAACATCTCGACCAGAGCCGGGGCCAGCATCGTCGTCGACATTGCAATCGCGCATACGGCGAGGGTAGGAGAACGCAGGAGCAGTTTCCCCATCGTTCTTACGTATGCAACGACGGAGGCACAAGCGCTCGAACGAGTTGCCGTTCTCGATGCAGTGAAGGAACCTCTCTCAAGACAAATCGGGGATATCGGGCACGCGCAGCCGCTCTTTCCAGCAACGCAAAGCAGGCTAATTGCCAGCACCTCGATCCCGATTGCGCATACGAGGGCAATCGCGCCACGCTCGAAGCAAAGTCCAGGCAGATTCACTTTCTGCGTTGTCGGGTACGGGCTATAGGCGCCGACGGTCAACTCAGTGTTCGCATACGTAAGGGGATTCAACAGGGCGAACTCACGTAAAGCGATGGATCTTCCGTAATACCCGGGAACCATCGTCACCCCCATCAGGGCACATACGAACACGATTCCAAGCGTAGGGTTATTGGCAATCTTCACGGCAAGGTGAACGACAAGCGAGATGAACGCTGCCACCAAGAATTGCAAGATGGCCGTCTGCGCGAACACCAGCCAAGCCGGTTTGATAACCGGAGTCGCATATTGAATGTAGCCTATCGGATAGAACGGCGAGCCCGGGCCATTCTTCACAAGCGCGGCGATTATCCCTGGAAGATTGATGGCGAGGACGGCAAGCATTGCAAAAACACTCGCCCATACGCTCGATGCAACAAGTCTACCCAGCTCGCCCATCGGTGCCTGGATGATGAGCTTTTCACGTTTGTTAAGACGCGCGGCAAGGAACGAGACGGCAACGGCCGTTGCGACCCATAGCAAGTACTCCTTCGATCCGTCATAATAGGTGTACTCTCCATCCGATATCTGCAGAAACGGAAGTAGGGGAGAGAGCGGTGCCAAGATAAGACGTCCCGCGGCAAGAGGGTACAGAAGCGCGGGCATGCTTGATGAAGAGGTGTAGACACCGTCCTCCCCCGCATTCACAAGCGCATCCGCATAGGATGCTGACAATTCCTGCTCAACACGGGTTATTCCCGACTCGAGGTATTCGACCCGTCCGTCGATGCCAGCCGCGCTCCTGAAGACGGGCAGAGCACAAAGAACCATCAACGCAACAACGACAACACAGAGCGACCTGGAGGAGAGAAGCGACCTAAAGATCGCCTTCGAGATTTTGAGCATATTCATCGCCAACCTTAACCTCATCCAGTCGGAACAGAGGGGCCGAACAAAATGCTCGGCCCTTATTACTTGCCGGCAAAGTCAATTTAACATAAACTGTTAAAAAGTAACCTGAGTTTTTTAAATTCTTCGGAGGTTATTATGAGTTCCGACAATCGCACTCCCCGGCTTCATTCCTTCCGCATCGCATGTGCGATAGCCTCTGCGACCCTTTGCGCCACCGCCATCGCACAAGTGGCGTTCTCCTTAAAGCCAGCAATCGAAGTGCTCGACAACCCTGTAATTGCAGACTCCCCCGCGTATCCAGCCCTTGCGATCTCGACATTGGTCCCTGCCGTCATCGGTATCGCTACGACCATCCTCAGCGCCGTTCTCGTGTGGACGATCAAGAGCGGAGACCCCTTCAAGAAAGGGTCTGCGACATGCTTGAAGGTGCTCGGCATTCTCTTCGTTGTTCAAGCTGCCACCAGCCTCTACGCCGGCTCACTCAAAACCTCCGTTTCGATGTTTGGCGGCGAGGGGGCCGTCGGCGCCCAAGAGATCGCTTCATCATTCGATTGGACCTCTCTGGTTCTCGGCATCGTCCTGTTCATGCTTTCCCAGCTCTTCTTGTACGCCCGAGAGCTGTACCTCGACTCCGACGAGATTGCGTAAGGAAACGCCATGCCCGTAATTGTTCGCCTCGACAAGATCATGGCCGAGCGAAAGATTTCCTCGAACGAACTTGCCGAAAGGATTGGAACCACGCCCGTGAACCTGTCCCGTATTA
>URUW01000228.1 GCA_900551205.1 uncultured Collinsella sp.
AAAACTACGTAACTTCTACAGCTGACGTAAGCCCTCTTCCAGGCCGGTCTTGCTGTCGGTCTTCTCGTCGCGCATCTTGATGACGCGGGCGGGGACACCGGCCACGACGGCGCCGGCGGGGACGTCCTCGACGCACACGGCGCCGGCGGCGACAACAGCGCCCTTGCCCACGCGCACGCCTTCCAGGACCACGGCGTTTGCGCCGATCATGACATCGTCTTCGATGACAACGGGCGTGGCGCTGGCGGGCTCCACAACGCCTGCCAGCACGGTGCCGGCGCCGATATGGCAGTTCTTGCCCACGGTGGCGCGGCCGCCCAGCACGGCGCCCATATCGATCATGGAACCCTCGCCGATAACGGAGCCGATGTTGATGATGGCACCCATCATGATGACGGCACGGTCGCCGATCTCGACGCGGTCGCGGATGATCGCGCCCGGCTCGATGCGGGCGTTGATGCCCTTAAGGTCGAGCATGGGCACGGCGGAGTTGCGGCAGTCGTTCTCTACGTCGTAGTAGTCGATAGAGTCGGCGTTGGCGTCGAGGATTGCCCTGAGCTCATCCCAGTCGCCAAAGACGGTCTTGCCGCGCCGCCCGCCGTAGACATGCGCGTCGCCCCAGGCAACCTTCATGCCGGGCTTCTCGCGCACGTACAGCTTGACGGGCGTCTTTTTGGGCGCGGTGGCGATGTAGTTGATAATCTCCTGTGCGTCCATCTCGGCTGCGTTGCTCATATGCTGTCTCTCCTTTGAGGGGGTATGGTTGATAACTAGTTAGGCGAACATGACCTGGTCGAAGGTGTAGAAGCCGGGTTCGCGGGTGATGAGCTTCTGCGCGGCTGCCAAGGCACCGTTGACGAAGATCTGACGGCTCGTGGCGCGGTGGGTGAGCGTGACCTCCTCGTCCTGGCCAAAGAAACTCACCTCGTGCACGCCGGCGACGGTGCCGCCGCGCAGCGAGTGCATGCCGATCTCCTTGGGGTCACGCGCGCCGCACATGCCCTCGCGGCCATAGACGGGGTGGTAGCCTGCCTCGGGCTCGGCCTCGACTACGGCGTCGAGCAGCAGCTTTGCGGTGCCGCTGGGGGCGTCGACCTTTTGGTTGTGGTGAGTCTCGACAATCTCGCAGTCAAAGCCGGGCAGCTCACGCGTGGCCTGGGCCACTAGATGACGCAGGGCTGCGATGCCGATGGAGTAATTGCCGGAGTGCATGACGCGGGCGTTCTGGCCCAGCTCACGCAGGCGGTCCATCTGCTCGGGAGTGTAGCCTGTGGTGCCCGAGACCAACGCCGCGCCCGTGCGCTCGACATAGGCGACGACGGCGTCAAAGGTCACGACGTTCGAGAAGTCGATAATCACATCGGCAGCCGGTGCGTTCTCGAGCTCGCTCAAATCGAAGCCAATCTGGGCCACAATGTCGAAAACGGGCTGTCCGGCGGTATCGACAATACCCTCGGCGGTAGTGCGGATGAGCGAGCCCATGCGGCCCGTTCCCATAATGACGGTCTTAATCAAGCAGACCAGCTCCCTTCAGAGCATCGGTAAGTGCGGCTTGCGTGTCGTCTGCCATGGGGCACAGCGGCATGCGGTAGTTTGCCTCGATCATGCCCATCTGGGCGAGCGCTTCCTTAACGGGGATGGGGTTGACCTCGCTAAAGAGGGCGTTGATGAGCGGTTGTGCGGCAATCTGGATATCGCGGGCGCGCGCTACGTCGCCGTCCAGATAAGCGCGGCACATGTCGTGCACGAGCTGCGGCTGTACGTCGGCCCACACGCTGATGGTACCCGAAGCGCCTAGGCTCATGAGCGGCACGGTGAGTGCATCCTCGCCCGAGTACATGCGGAAGTCATCGGACAGCAGGTGGGCGATCTTGGCCGCGTAGGCGACGTTGCCCGAGGCCTCCTTGATGCCGATGATGTTGGGGTGCGCGGCCAAGCGCTCTACGTTGCGCTCGCTGATACCGCAGCCACAGCGGCCGGGGATGTTGTACAGGATGCAGGGGATGTCCACGGCATCGGCGACGGTCTTAAAGTGCTGGTAGATGCCCTCTTCGTTAGACTTGTTGTAGTAGGGGGTAATGAGCAGCAGGCCGTCGGCGCCCAGGCCTTGGTAAGTGAGCGACTTGGTGAGCATGGTTTGCGTGGAGTTGGAGCCCGAGCCGGCGATGACGGGGACGCGTCCTGCAACATGCTTGACAACGGCGGCGACGACGGAGTTGTCTTCGTCATCGGTCATCGTGGCGCTCTCTCCGGTGGTGCCCAGGGTGAGGATGGCGTCAGTGCCATTTTGCAGGTGGAAATCGATAAGGCGCTCAAGCGCGTCAAAGTCGACACTGCCGTCCTTTTTAAACGGCGTGACAAGGGCGACGATTGAGCCCTCGAGATTGCGGATATCCATGTTCTTCTCCTTCGCTTCCGCGATCTGGACGCGTTTGTTCCATTGGGCGGTGACTGCTAGGCGCTCGTCCTGAGCGCGACGGCGGGCGGCATCGGCGCGCGATTTGGCCAGCAGCTCGCGGCCGCACGGCAGCACGTCGAGCGTGGCAAAGTAATCGCCCGGGCGCTCGGCGCGGCGGATGAGGTCTGCCGAGCCATCGGGGCGCAGCAGGACCTCGGCGGAGCGCAGACGGCCGTTGTAGTTGTAGCCCATGGAGTAGCCATGCGCGCCGGTGTCGTGAATCACGAGCAGGTCGCCCATGTCGATATGCGGCAGCTCGCGGTCGATGGCGAACTTATCGTTGTTCTCGCACAGATTGCC
>URUW01000229.1 GCA_900551205.1 uncultured Collinsella sp.
CCGCGGCCCATGCAGTCGGTGTAGACGGAAATGACGAGCTTGCCCTTGCCGGCGCTGGCATCACAGAAGGCAGCGCCATCTTGCTCGGGATCGGCAACGGCAACGGCGCCAGAGGTCGCCACGGTCACGTGCCACTCGGCGTCAGAAACCTTCTCGACCGAGGCCGTGCAGCCTTTCTCCTGCGCCATCTTGGAGATGTTCTTGACGGCGGTCTCGTTGTCGACCGAGGTCACCACAGCGCCCTCGCCATCAAGCTGCTTCAGAGCTTTGAGCGTCTTGACGACGGGCAGCGGGCAGGCATCGCCCATGGTATTAACTTCAATTTTGGTAGACATAGTTTTTCCTTTCAAAAGGGACCGCCCAGAACAACGGACGGTCGCATAAACGGTTTTCCTTAATGAACAACACGAACGGCAGGACCGCCCGGCACCGCCTCGCATACGCGACCGATAACGGCAGCGATGCGATCCTCAGCATGCAGACGGTGCGCGAGCTCATCCACATCGGCAGCAGGCGCCGCGATGAGCAAACCACCCGAGGTCTGCGGATCGTACAGCGCATCTAACATACCCGGCTCCAGGTCCTCGTCGGCAGCCACACGCGGGCCAAAGAAGTCCTGGTTGCGGTAGGAACCCGCGGGGATAATGCCCAGACGTGCCATGTCGAGCACCTGATCAAAGAGCGGCACCGCCCCCGACGCGAGCTCAATCTGCACGCCCGAGCCCTCGGCCATCTCGCACGCATGCCCGATCAGGCCAAAGCCAGTGACGTCGGTACAGCCGTGAAGCTCGAGCCCCTCGGCCAGACGAATCGGCGCCTCGTTGAGGGTGCGCATCGAGTCAAACATGGCTGCGGCCTCGTCCTGCTCGATGAGCTCGCCCTTAATGGCCGTGGTGATGATGCCAGAGCCGATCGCCTTGGTCAGCAACAGGACATCGCCCGCGTGCGCACCGCTGTTGGCGAGCATGCGGTCGAGCGCGACAAAGCCGCTCACAGACAGGCCGTACTTGGGCTCGTCGTCGTTGATGGTGTGGCCGCCCGCGATGGCGCAGCCGGCCTCGACGCACTTGTCGGCGCCACCCGCCAAAATCTGCCCCGCAACCTCAACGCCCAGGCAGCTGGGTATGCACAGCAGGTTCATGGCATGGCTCGGCCGCCCACCCATGGCGTAGATGTCCGAAAGCGAGTTGGCCGCCGCGATCTGACCAAACAGGAACGGGTCGTCGACCATCGGCGGGAAGAAGTCGACGGACTGCACGAGGCCCAGGTTTTCGCCAACACGAAAAACACTCGCATCGTCGGAGGTATCGAACCCCACGAGCAGGTTGTCGTTATGCACATTGGGTAAGTCGCCCAGGACCTGGGCGAGGGCTCCAGGAGCCAACTTAGCGGCTCAACCACTCGCGGCAGTCATAGACGTGAGCTTAATCTGATCGTCAGCCATCGATACCTCCTCTCATCGGTCAATCATTTCCTCCCAGTATACGCATGAATGCAGGCCCACGGCCGATGCATTAATCGAGCGCCTGTGCGCGAATCGCCGCGCCGATGGCACCGGCAAAGCGAGCCTGGGGCGACGTAGTCACCGACGACCCCAGCAGCGCGGCCAACCGCTCCACAACGTAGGCGTTCTCGCACAGGCCTCCCGTCAGGTAGTACGGAGCACCCGCCGCCTGCCCGGCCATAGTCGCCACGCGCGACACGACGCTTTCGATCACACCGCGCGCAATGTTCTCGCGCGGCTCGCCACGACCGATCAGGCTGATAACCTCGCTTTCGGCAAAGACCGTGCACATGCTTGATATCTTGGTGGGCTCGCCGGAACGCGCCAGGTCGGCCATCTGCTGCTGCGAAATGCCCAGGCGATCGGCCATGATCTCCAAAAAGCGCCCCGTGCCAGCGGCGCACTTGTCGTTCATGGCAAACTTGGCCACGCGGCCGCCTTTAAGCTGGATGACCTTGGTGTCCTGGCCCCCCACGTCAATCACCGTGCCGTGATCGCCAAACAGGTGCACGGCACCGGTACCGTGGCAGGTAATCTCGGTCACGACCTTATGCGCATAGGGCACGGCGACACGGCCGTAGCCAGTCGCGACCACGCGAGCATCGTCGCCCGCCACGTCATAGCCGGCTGCGGCGAGCTCACCGCGCAGACGCTCGGCCGCATCGACCGAGGAGAACCCGGTTGGCTGCACGCACGTCCACGTCACCGAACCCGCGCCATCGACCACAGCAGCCTTAGCCGCCGTAGACCCGATATCGATCCCGATCCCTATCATGGCTCTCTCCTAATCCAAACATCAAAGACAGCGGCGCATTCAGGCGCCTTAGCTCTAGGTTTCTCAGGTGCCGGAGGTTGCCCCGAAAGAGGAGCGCAGCGTACTTTGGTACGCAAGCGACGGTTTGAGGGGCAAGATCCGGTGCCTGAGGAAGCTAGAGGGTCTCGATAAAGGCGGCGATGCGGGTCTCGATCTGGCCCATGTCGCCGTTGCTGTAGTCGGTCTCGATCTTCATATACGGAATACCCGCACCCTCGACGGCCTCCTGCATGCGCGCGCTCTCAACGTTAAAGGTGTGGCAGGCCTGCAGCACGCTCTCTACCACGCCATCGACATGATACTTCTCGCACATAGCCAGCGTGTTTTCCATACGACCGTCGTTGGGCGTCATGACCGAGCAGTTGATGTCCAGGTAGCGGTCGGCGATGGCGCGCAGGATGTCGGGAGCCTCCGGGTCGATCATCATGGCCGCCGTGCG
>URUW01000230.1 GCA_900551205.1 uncultured Collinsella sp.
GGCGTCGATCAGCTTGAGCGGATTGGTTCCCAGCACATCAAAGCGACCCGGCGTGGGGCAGCCCATAAGCGACGCATCGAGCTTGTCATGATCGAGCTCGCGACCCAGATACCCCTCGCACAGCATAATCGCGCACGCGGCATTCTGCGGCTGATACGCCGGCTTGACCATGCTCGACGTATAGATCGCACGCGGCGTGGTGCAGCTAAACTCAACCGTGTCGCCCACATGTGCCGGCACCTTGGTCGTGGCATGGTTCACCACCAGCGGCACTATGCCGCACTCGCGACAACGTGCATCCATCACGCGCTGAACGCTCGCCTCGTGCGTACCCTCGCCCAAAACAACCAGGCGTCCAGGCTTAATAACCGCAGCCTTCTCCCCCGCAATGGCCTCGAGCGTATCGCCCAAAATGCGTGTGTGATCGAGCCCAATGCCCGTAATGGCAACGGCGACGGGATCGGTCGCACTCGTGGCGTCCCAGCGTCCGCCCATGCCGACCTCAAGCACGGCAACATCCACCGCGGCCTCGGCAAACACGACAAGTGCGGCAGCCGTCAGCAGGTCAAACGGCGTAATGGAATAGGCGCGCTCCCCCGCCGCCACACGACGGGCATTCACGCGATGTCCCGCCTCAACAGCAGCAGAAACACCACGGGCAAACGACTCGTCGCTCACAACGCGCCCATCAACCTCCATGCGCTCGGGATAGCGCACCAGCTGCGGCGACGTATACAGCGCGGTCTTTAACCCCTCACCACGAAGGATGGCAGCCGAAAAACGCGTGGTGCCATTAGTACCGGCAACCTAAAAAAAATCGAAATACTCGTCCGGACGTCCCAGCTCATCAAGCATATCGACAACCGTCTCAAGCAAAGGACCAGCATCCCCAGAAATCCGCCCCGTATCAGCAGCCAGCCCAACAGCTTCATCAAACGAAAGCAACTCAAACGAGAACGGCACAGAATACGACCCCGAACGCTTAGCCATAACCCAAAGTCCCCTCAACATAAAAAGAGGCCCGAATCAACAACGAGCCCCTCCCATTCAAAATATCAGCCAAACACCGCTTTGCAGCGAGATCAAGGCCACGACCAAGTGGCCCTACCAGCCAGCGGACGCCCCTGTAACCGCTATGGGAGCGGTTTGGGGCTTTGCTCGATACAAGTTCCGCACGAGCCGAAGGCCACTTAATGTGGCCTTCGTGCGAGCAGGACTGTCCGCAGTAGCGAGCAATGCCCCAAACCGCGTCCCCCAGTAAGGTCTACGAGAAGTCAGCAACCTGAGCAGTCAGCGCCGCAAGGATCTCCTTGAGCTCAGCTGCACGGTCCCTCTTCTTCTGGACCACCGCAGGCGCGGCCTTGGCCACAAAGCCCTCGTTGGCAAGGGTCTTCTCGCAGCCGGCGAGCTCCTTCTGAGCCGCGGCGATCTCCTTCTCCAGGCGCGCCTTCTCGGCCGAAAGATCGACCTTGCCCTCGAGTACCACGAAGACCTCGACGCCGCTATCGACCACGGCAATGCTCGCGGCAGGCTTCTCGACGTCGGTACCCATGACCAGCGAAGCGGTGTTCGCCAGCGGCTCAATCGTGGAGCGCAGGCTCTCGAGCTTCTCGATGTCCTCAGCACCGGCGCGCACGACCACGTCGAGCTCGGCCTTGGGGCTCAAGCGATAACGCGAACGCGTGGCGCGAGCGGCGGAAACGACGGCGCGGCACAGCTCAAACGCGCGCTCGGCGTCCTCGTCAACATACTTGGCGTAGTCGGCGGGCTCGGGCCACTTGGCGATCATGAGCGCCTCGGCGCGGTTCACGTTGCCCTCGGCGTCCAGATCGAGCACGCTCGCCGGCATGTTGTCCCAGATCTCCTCGGTAACGAACGGCATGAGCGGGTGCATCAGGCGAATGGAGGTGTCGAGCACAAAGATCAGGTTGCGCTGAGCCTGCAGTCGGCCCTCGCCCTTCAGGCGGGCCTTGGTGACCTCGACGTACCAGTCGCAGACCTCGTTCCAGAAGAACTGCTGCACGCCGCGGGCCATGTCGCCAAAGGTGTAGTTCTCGATACCCTCGGTGACCATTTTCACGGCCTTGGCCAGACGGCTGAACATCCAGGCGTCGGCCGGCGTCTCCACGACGGGCTCGCCGGGCGTGTAGCCCTCCATGTTCATGAGCAGGAAGCGGCTGGCGTTCCAGATCTTGGTCACAAACGACTTGGCCTGGTCGGTGCGCGGACTGTCGATGAGCTTCTTGGTCTTCTTATCGATGTTCGCGTCAAACTTGACGTCCTGGTTGTTGGTGCACAGCGTCAGCAGGTTGTAACGCATGGCGTCGGCACCGTACATGCCAATGAGGTCCATGGGGTCAACGCCGTTACCCTTGGACTTGGACATGCGGCTGCCGTCCTTGGCCAGGATCGTCGGGTAGATGACGACGTCCTTAAACGGCACCTCGTCCAGGAAGTACAGCGAGCTCATGACCATGCGGGCGACCCACAGCGCGATGATGTCGCGCGCGGTGACGAGCGCCGTCGTGGGGTGATGGCCCTCGAGCAGCTCCGGCTTTTGCGGCCAGCCCTGCGTGGCGAAGGTCCACAGCTGCGAGCTGAACCAGGTGTCCAGCACGTTCTCGTCCTGATGCACGTGATGGCCGCCGCACTTGGGGCACACGTCGGTGTCCTCGGTCAGGGCGTCCTCCCAGCCGCAGTCCTCGCAGTAGAACACGGGGATGCGGTGACCCCACCACAGCTGGCGGCT
>URUW01000231.1 GCA_900551205.1 uncultured Collinsella sp.
CGCCGAGCTGCTCGAGGAAGGCCGCGGTGCGTTTCTCGAATTCCCGACGTTTGATTTCGAGATCTTGTCGGCCTTTGTCGGTCACCGTGACGTGTACGCGACGACGGTCGGTCTTTGAGTGCTCGCGCTCGACCCAGCCCTTGGTTTCGAGGGCGCGTAGGATGTTGGCGATGCGGGCGCTCGAAACCCAGGCGCGATCAGCGAGTTCGCTCGGCGTGAGCGAACCGCCGGCGAGCATGAGGGCGCGCATGACGGCCATCTCACCACTGAGGGCTTTGTCCACAAAGCGCGAAATGCGCTGATGCATGCTGCCAAACTCAGTTAAGAGCTGACGTCCAAGCTCATGGAAATCGGTATCTTCCACCGAAAACCCCTAACACTAGAAACTATTTTCGGTGAAAGATGATACCCCTGTATGCACGCCTCATACAGTAGATTTTTGGGACATGCCTAGAAATCTACCTTCGTGGGCATTTCATGCCACCGCCTCCGTCGCGGCGAAAAAGTAGATTTTTAGGCAGGTCCCAAAAATCTATCGGTGGGTACTTTACCCTGCTAAAGCTGGCATAACAGCTAGAGTGAAGGACGTATAAAGGCAAGGGGAAATATCAAATAATTCGGTGAACGGTAGCTGATGGCGGGCGCGTTTCCTGCGGATTTGTTGAAAACGCTCTAATGACACAAAAAAAGGAACATATAACAGCCCTGATGAAGGGGGTGGCTATGTTATCCTTCACTAACGGGTGAAATCTTGGGTTTAGGGTTGCAAGACCAAGGTGAATAAACGTTTTTCCCTGCGCTAACGCGCGACGGAAGGCGAATGAAGCCGGTGGTGCAAGCCGAACATTCAAGAATTCAATAAGCAGCGGTGTGAGAGAGCGCCGCATTACACGTAACTAGGAGCGTGGTTACACAATGCAGGAGGCATGGGAAGGCTTCAAGGAAGGCATCTGGACGGGAGAGGTTGACGTCCGAGACTTCATCCAGAAGAACTACACCCCCTACGAGGGCGACGAGTCGTTCCTCGCCGGCCCGACCGAGCGTACCAAGGAGCTGTGGGGCGAGGTTCTCGACCTGCTGCTTAAGGAGCGCGAGCAGGGCGGTGTCCTCGATATGGACACCAAGACCGTCACGGGTATCGTGAGCCACCCCGCTGGCTACATCGATAACGCCCACCGCGAGAAGGAGACCATCGTCGGCCTCCAGACCGACAAGCCGCTCAAGCGCGCTCTGCACGTCAACGGTGGTATCCGCATCGCTTGCCAGGCCGCCAGCCAGCACGGCTACAAGGTCGACGAGAACGTTGTCGAGCGCTACACCTTCGAGCGCAAGACCCACAACGCCGGCGTCTTCGATGTCTACACCCCCGAGATGCGCGCCTGCCGTTCGGCTCACATCATCACCGGTCTGCCCGATGGCTATGGCCGCGGCCGCATCATCGGCGACTACCGTCGTGTCGCCCTGTACGGCGTTGACTACCTGATCAAGGACAAGGAGGCCCAGAAGGCTTCCACCCCGACGGTCATGACCGCCGACAACATCCGCGACCGTGAGGAGCTGCAGGAGCAGATCCGCGCCCTCGGCGAGCTCAAGATGATGGCCGAGACCTATGGTTTCGATATTTCCAACCCTGCTACCAACACGCAGGAGGCCATCCAGTGGATGTACTTCGCCTACCTCGCTGCCGTCAAGGAGCAGAATGGCGCCGCTATGTCCATCGGCCGTACCTCTACGTTCATCGACATCTACGCTGAGCGCGACCTTGCCAACGGTACCTTCACCGAGGAGCAGATCCAGGAGTTCGTGGATCACTTCATCATGAAGCTCCGCATGGTCAAGTTTGCCCGTACCCCCGAGTACCAGGCCCTGTTCACCGGTGATCCGCAGTGGGTCACCGAGTCCATCGGCGGCATGGGTGTTGACGGCCGTACGCTCGTTACCAAGATGAGCTACCGCTACCTGCACACGCTCGAGAACATGGGCACCAGCCCCGAGCCCAACATGACCGTTCTGTGGTCGACCCGTCTGCCCGAGAACTTCAAGAAGTTCTGCGCCAAGACTTCTGTCGCCAGCTCCTCGATCCAGTACGAGAACGACGACCTCATGCGCGTTTACCATGGCGACGACTACGGCATCGCCTGCTGCGTGTCCTCCATGCGCATCGGCAAGGAGATGCAGTTCTTCGGCGCCCGCGCCAACCTGGCCAAGTGCCTGCTGTACGCACTCAACGGCGGTGTTGACGAGGTCTCCAAGAAGCAGGTCGGTCCCAAGTATCGCGCCGTCGAGGGCGATACGCTCGATTACGACGACGTCGTGGCCAAGTACAACGACATGATGAAGTGGCTTGCTGGCGTGTACGTCAACTCGCTGAACATCATTCACTACATGCACGACAAGTATTGCTACGAGCGCATCCAGATGGCTCTGCACGACAAGCACGTGCATCGTTGGTTCGCTACGGGCATCGCTGGCCTTTCCGTCGTGGCTGACTCCCTGTCCGCCATCAAGTACGCCAAGGTCCACCCCGTCCGTGACGAGAACGGCATCATCGTCGACTTCGAGACCGAGGGCGAGTTCCCCAAGTACGGTAACGACGACGACCGCGTCGACCAGATCGCTCACGACGTTGTGCACCAGTTCATGGAGTACATCCGCATGAACGACACCTACCGCAACTCCGTGCCTACGACCTCGGTTCTGACCATTACCTCCAACGTCGTGTACGGTAAGAAGACCGGCT
>URUW01000232.1 GCA_900551205.1 uncultured Collinsella sp.
TGGATGGTCTCGACCGCTTCCTCGAACGTCGGAGGCTCGCTGACGCCCATCTCGTTCATAAGGCCCTGCATTTCTTCCAGCGCGCTGCTGCCCGACTCCTCGCCGCGCGGCACCAGACGGTAACAAGCCAGCGCCAGGTCGAGCTGATCGCAATTCCAATAGGCAAACGCCAAGCGATAGAACAGGTAGCCGATTGCAGAACGATCGCTGGCAATACGTAGGCCGTGGCGCGCCACCTCGATAATCTCGTCAAAGCGCTCCAGACGCGCAAGCACGTTGATGAGCGCAAAGTGCGACTGCATGGACGAGCGCGCCAGATCGTAAAGATGGCGCACCTCGGGCAGTGCTCGTTCAAAGTCCTCTTGCTCGGCGTAAAAGCTGCAGATCTCGTGCTGGGCAAAGTACAGCGCATCGGGCGCACGAAGGATTCGCACAGAGCGGTCTTCTTCCAACACCGGTAGCACCATGCGCACCAGCTGGTTATCGCAAAACTGCGTTTGAACCGGACCTGTCGCCAAAAGCTCGGCGACGGCGCACTTAGCCTCCAACTCCTCAACAAGACGGGAAAAGCCTTCAAAAGCACCTGTACGGTCGACTTTTGCCTGCTCGCGCAATTCAACAACACGGGCCACGTATGGGTCGTCGTCCTCTTCCATGACCTCCAGCTCGTCAGCCGTATCGGCAAGCAGCAGATCGCGCAGCGCCGGCGGCAGCATGCGATGGTCATCACGCGGACGAGCATGAACCTCCGCAGGTTCAATCGTCTCCGGAGCGGTTGACTCATATGCCTCAAGCACACGCTTGCACGGCATATCGTCCATGTCTATACTCTCAAGATCCTTGGCGACAGGCACGCAATCGGCCAGATAGGCCGCGCGCCCAAAGAAATACGTTGCAACAACGCGCTCGCCCTGCTCACTGTCGGGAGCAGCAATCTGCACATAGCAGCGCGTGATGCAGGTGCCCGCGGCAAAACACGCTGCCGCAAGCGTGAGCGCCACGCGCGCATCGTGCTCCGCGGCCCAGATCGTGCGCGTGTCCTCGTCCAGCTCGTGCCAGGCGTCATCTTGAGCGTCGTATTCACGTTGCGGCATGGCATCAACGACAGACTGCCCAAACCGAACGAGCATAATCCCCTCGGCAACGTTTGCCCGATAGGTATAGTCGAGCCGCGTGACCACGTTAAGCGCCTCGACAATACGCGCGAAGCGGGTACGCACATCCCACTCACCGCCCGGTTGGCAAGCCACCGTACCCGGTTCGCCCCACGGGTTATCGCTCGAGGCCGTATCGAGCAGTCGGGGAACATCGTTGGTCGTCTTAGCGATATGCCACGCATCGAAGAGCGCGCAGCCCTCAAGGCTCGGCGACGAGGCCGCGGGGACCAATCCAGCCCCGATGCGCTCAAGGATGCCGGAGAGGCGGTTGAGACGGCACTCGATGGCGAGCAGCGTGTCAATTTCGTCCTGCTCCAGCAGACTACGATCAAAATTGAGATAGAAAAGCTTTGAGCGATCGATGCGAGCCAGGCTCATCTCGGACTTAGCGGCGATGGTGCGCAAGCGGGGCAAGTCAATTTCACTCATAAGGGCGGCGGCATAGCGCTCGATACCGCTCGGATTCTCGGCATGGTCAACGCGGTAAAGCAGCGTCTCGATAGCATCAGGGAGCGGTGCCGTGTTAAAGCCCAAAAACACCTCGACCGGCTCGGGCAACTTTACGAGCTTGATCTTGTCGATAACATTTTGCATACCCTCGTCGAGTCCGCCGGCGTCCGCCGTGCTCGCAATGGCATTTTCGGAGTCAGCGAATATCACGTAGCGCAGGAACATCGATGCCATGAACTCGCCGTAAGGAAGGGAGCGGGTCGAATTCCATGTCTCGTGGTCGGACTGCTCGCGCATGGGGCCTTCGGGAGAGCCGACGGTTCGCGCGCACGCGCGCATCGTGCCGTTTGCTCCCCTCACCATAATCTCACCAATACCGGAGTCCGACTCGTCAAGGACCAGTTCCATGTCGGGATCGTTGGGCAGCGGAGCCTCGCTAACGGGGCGGTCCACCTTGTACACCTCACCCGAAACGCTTACGTAGCCCAAAAGCGACACATGGCTTTTGCCAACGAATTCGACGACATAACAAGATTCATGCTGATCCTCGCCAAAGAGTTTCCAGACCACGCCATACGAGCGTCCCGCTGGCTGCTCGGGCATCGCCGGAAAGCGCTTCTTGGGATCGAGAAACCTGAGCTTGTATGTCGGACGCTCTGCCACGAAATATCACCCTGATCGGTCGCTTGAGAAGGAGTGGTCGCGAATAAGTCGCGACATCTACTCGGAATCTTACACGAGTCGACAGGAAATCGTCCCTTTGGACGAAAGCACTCAAGCTGGCGTAAAAGAAAAGCCCCCGTTGCCGGGAGCTTTAATCTCAAATGGTGCGGCGTATAGGATTCGAACCTATGACGTTCTGATTCGTAGTCAGACCCTCTATCCAGCTGAGGTAACGCCGCGACTTGTTGATTATTATGCACAGAGACTGAATAATGGTCAAGCATTTTTTCAAAAAAAGTTATCGAATTTGATTTTTAATCATTTGGAGGGCTTGGCGCGATCTTCGACGCATCGCGATATAAGAAAAGCCCCCGTCGCCGGGAGCTTTAAAGTTCAGTTGGTGCGGCGTATAGGATTCGAACCTATGACGTTCTGATTCGTAGTCAGACCCTC
>URUW01000233.1 GCA_900551205.1 uncultured Collinsella sp.
CTTCGAGACAGGCATGGGCGAGGCTGCCTATGCGTATCTGACCGAGCACGCCACCAAGCGCATCGTCATCGATGTTCCCGCCTACCAGCACGCCGCCGTTACCGTGCGCGTGAGTGGCGTCGACGCAGCGGCTGCGATTGCCGCCATCGACGTCGTCGCCCGCCCGCAGGCAACGCTCGACCTCGCCCTAGCCCTGGACTCCCCCGTTGCCGGCGAGGGCGTCGTGGGCTCCGTGCTGCGTGTGTGCGCCCACGAGTACGCCACCGTCAACGTGACCTGCACGCAGACACTCGACGACAGCTGGATCGCACTCGACGACACCGGCCTGTTCCTAGACGAGGGCGCGCGCGTCAACGTGCAGCACACTGTCCTGGGTGCCGGCGCCAGCGCCACCGGCCTTGCCGGCGACCTGCTGGGCGATACCGCCAAGGTGACCATCGATACCGATTACCTGGGCGCCCGCGAGCAGGTGCGCGACTTTAACTACGAGCTGCGCCACCGCGGTCGCAAGACCGAGTGCGAAATCGACGCCAACGGCGTGCTGACCGGCACGTCCAAGAAGGTCTACCGCGGCACCATCGACCTCGTGCACGGCTGCAAGGGTGCAACCGGCACCGAGCGCGAGACGGTGCTCTTGGCTAACAAGGGCGTCGACAACAAAACCGTTCCCGTCATCCTCTGCGACGAGGACGACGTCGCCGGCAACCACGGCGCCACCATCGGCCACGTCCGCGACGAGCAGCTGTTCTACCTCGCCTGCCGCGGCCTTGACCAAAACGCAGCCGAGGACCTGTTCATCCGCGCCAAGCTGGAGGACGCTGCGCTTTCCGCCACCGACGAGCGCACCCGCGCCGCCGTCGTCCGCCTGGGCAACAACCTGATCGACAACTTTGAGGAGGAGCTCGCATGATCGATACCGAGCACGTTAAATGTGACACCTGTACCGCACCGGAGCCTATGGAGCTCGACGCCAGCGACGAGGCTTCGCGCGGCTGGCCCACCGTAGATATCGAGACCAACCCCTACAAGGGCCAGTTCCCGCTGTTCCAGCAGCACCCCGAGATCGCCTTCCTCGATAGCGCCGCCACCGCGCAGCGCCCTGCCTGTGTGCTCGACGCCGAACGCGACTTCTACCAGCGCATGAACGCCAACCCTCTGCGCGGCCTGTACTCGCTGTCCGTCGAGGCCACCGACGCCATCGCGAAGGTCCGCCAACAGATCGCCGATCTCATCGGCGCCCCCAACGCCAACGAGATCGTCTTCACCCGCAACACGAGCGAGTCGCTCAACCTGGTCGCCAAGAGCTTTGCGCCCACAGTGCTCGAACCGGGCGACGAGGTCGTCATCACCATCATGGAGCACCACTCCAACCTGATTCCGTGGCAGCAGGTCTGCCGCGAGACCGGTGCCAAGCTCGTCTACCTCTACCCCACCAAGACCGGCCAGCTCACGACCGAGGAGGTTCTGGCCAAGGTGGGCCCCAAGACCAAGATCCTGGCCGTGGGTCAGGTCTCTAACGTCCTGGGCGTCGAGAATCCGGTCAAGAACCTCGGCAAGCTCGTGCACAAGTACGGCGGCTATCTGGTCGTCGACGGCGCACAGTCGCTGCCGCACATGCCAGTCAATGTGGCCGATCTGGGCGCCGACTTCTTTGCCTTTAGCGCGCACAAGGCCATGGGCCCCATGGGCATCGGCGTGCTGTGGGGCAAGATGGATCTGCTCAACGCCATGCCGCCCATGCTTACCGGCGGTGAGATGATCGACTCGGTTACTGAGCAGGACGCCGTCTGGGCTCCCGTCCCCGAGAAGTTCGAGGCCGGCACGCAGGACGCCGCCGGCATCTTCGCCACAGGCGCCGCCCTCGACTACCTCGTCAACACGGTGGGCTACGAAAACATCCAGGCACGCGAGCAGGCACTCGTCCACTACCTGATGGGCGAGCTCATGCAGCTCGACTTTGTCCAGATCATCGGCTCAATCTATTGGGATAACCACCACGGCGTCGTGAGCTTTAATGTCAAGGGCATCCACCCGCACGATGTCGCGAGCATCATGGACATGGACGGCGTCTGCATCCGCGCCGGTCACCACTGCGCGCAGCCGCTGCTCACCTGGCTGGGCGTCGAGAACCTTGCCTGCTGCCGCGCCAGCGTAGCCTTCTACAACGACAAGGCCGACATCGACAAGTTCATCGCCGGCCTGCATCACGTTTGGAGCACGTTCAATGGGTAATCTGTACACCTCCACCACATTTATGGAGCACAACTCGCACCCCGACTATAAGTACGAGATGGATGCTCCCACGCACGAGCACGACGGCATCAACCCTAGCTGCGGAGACGAGCTCACCTTGCAGCTGCGTGTCGAGAACAACGTGATCGAGGAGGCCTCCTTTACCGGTCACGGCTGCGCCATCAGCCAGGCCAGTGCCGACATCATGGCCGACCTCATCACCGGCGAGACCGTCGAGGAAGCTCGCCACCTGGCAGAGCTCTTCCTCGCCATGATCCGCGGCGAGAAGCTCTCCGAGGAGGACCTGGAAGACCTGGACGAAGCCGCCCAGCTCCAGGACATCTCGCACATGCCCGCCCGCGTCAAGTGCGCCGAGCTCGCCTGGCGCACCCTCGACGGCATGCTCACGGGACAAAATAATCAGTAGTATTTGTCCCAAATCACTTGTGATTAGTGATTGTTATTGGTGTTGCCTAGAACGATTCTAAGCA
>URUW01000234.1 GCA_900551205.1 uncultured Collinsella sp.
CGAGCACGCTGGTAGGCAGCGCGGCCGGGCCAGCTGAGAAGTTGTGCACACGTGCCATCTTCTAGTTCCCCTCGTAGTCGTTTGAACGTTCGGGATACTTTAGCACAGTGCAGCGTCAGGCGCGACCGCATCACGGTAAAACTCGAGTGCGCCGCTATGATTTACAGGATGGTTACATGGGGGAGGGGTGCTTTACTCCTCGGGCAAATCCAAATCTGCGAGCGAAGGCATGAGGTTCTCTAGGCGCTTGATTTCTTCGTCGCAAATTAGCTAACCCCTGGTCACTACGACGCCAGTGTGGCGATGACAGCTTCGTCGCCGGCGTGGACTTGGGTGTTGCCGTCGGGGATGATCGTTTGGCCTTCGCGCTTGAGCATCACCACGATAAACGGGTGCTTGCCCTGCGGCACGTCGCGCAGGCGCTGACCGGCCAGGCGACCGTGGGGCGTCACGGTGACCTCGCGCAGCGTAACCTCGGCACGCTCTTCGAACGTTGGGGCTGCCATCACCAGAAGGTCGCCTTCCTCGATGACGGTATCGCCGTTGGGCAGTACCGGGTGTGCCCCGTCGCGCAGCACCAAGACCACGAGCATGTCCGTCGCGCTGCCAATATCGGCGAGCGAGCGCCCGGCAAACGGATGGCCAGCGCCCACCTTGAGCTTTACAAACGACATGCCGTCCTCGTCGTGGTAGTCGTTAAAGGTGCGGCGCACGTCGCCGGCCGCATCGATCATATCGAGTTTCTTCGCCACCGCCGGCAGTAGCGAACCCTGCACCACAATGCTCGATACGGCAATCACAAACACCAGGTCAAATAGGTCGTGTCCGCCGGGAACGCCGGCCACCACAGCAAAGAGGCTAAAGACGACCGAAGCCGCGCCGCGCAAGCCCGCCCAGCTTACGAGCGCAACCTGGCGAGGGCTCGTCTTAAAGGGCGCCAGCAGCAGACCGACGGCGATGGGGCGGCTCGCAAAGAGCATAAACGCCATGAGCGCCAGGCCGGGTAGCAGCATTTGCGGCAGGCGCGCGGGCGTGACGAGCAGGCCGAGCAAGAAGAAGATCGTCATCTCGGCCATCTCGGTAAGGGTGTCAAAGAAGTGCGCCATCTCGACCTTGCCGGTGATGTCGCTCGCGCCCAGCACAATGCCTGCCAGGTATACGGCCAAAAAGCCGTTGCCGCCCAGGTAGCTCGGCAGTGCGTAGGCGACGATCGCCACGGCGAACAAAAAGATAGTCTGCGCGCCCTCGGCCGTTGCGTGTGCGCGCTCAATCAGGCGGCTGGATATCCAGCCGATGGCAAGGCCCAGCCCCACGCCCAGGATGATCTGCTTGGCCAGCAGCACGGGAATGTCGATGTTGCCACCCGCCGCGAGGGTGGCGAGTACCGCGGTGAGCATGTAGGCGACGGGGTCGTTGGAGCCCGATTCGACCTCGAGCAGCGAGTCGGTGCCGCCCTTTAGCGACAGGTTGTGCTCGCGCAGCACGCTAAAGACGCTCGCCGCGTCGGTCGACGCCACGACCGAGCCCAGCAGCAGGCCGCCGATCCAGTCGAAGCCCAGTGCGAAGTGTGCGAACACGCCAGTGATGCCGGCGGTGGCGATAACGCCGAGCGTGCTCAGCAGCACAGCGGGCGCGGCGACGGGTTTGGCACGGTCGATGTTGGTGTTAAAGCCGCCGTAGAACATGATGAACAGCAGCGCCGTGCTGCAGACGGTTTCGGTGAGCGCGTAGTCGCTAAAGTCGATGTGCGCCGGACCGTTGACGCCGAGCAGCATGCCGAGCGCAATAAAGATGAGGAGGGTGGGGAAGGGGAGTTTTTTGCCGACGGGTTTGATGGTCAGGCACAAAATGATGACGAGGCCGATAAAGAGAAGTATCTGGTTCATGGATAGTGTCCGCTCCTGGGTGGTTGGCGTGGCACGGTCAGTTGTCTGCGGTTATTTGTACCCAAAGGTGGTGGGTTTATGGGGGCGGATTACGGGCGTGCGCGATATCGTCATAGACGGCTGCCGTCTTTGCCTCTGCTCGGAAACCCTTTCCAGCTTTATTGCAACGGAGTACAATGGGTAACGTTTAAGTTCAACTTGAAGTTTTAGTTGCGGCGCCGGGCTTAGACCGCAATGCAAGGAGAGGCGTACCATGGCGATCTATGTGACATCTGATGCTCACGGGCACGTGCGTGCGCTTGACGAGGCCCTGTCTAAGATCTCGTTGACGTCCGACGACACGCTGTACGTGCTGGGCGACATGATCGATCGCGGGCCCGATCCGGTCGGCGTTATTAAGCTCGTGCGCTCGCTGCCCAACGCCCACGTGCTCAAGGGCAATCACGAGCAGATCATGCTCGATGCCATCATTGGCCAGGACCCGCTCGATGCCGAGACCTGGGATATCAACGGTGGCTGGACGACGAGCGAGCAGCTCAACGACATGGAATTTGAGGCATACGAGGAGCTCGTGCGATGGGTGGCCGCGCTGCCGCTCTACGCGGTGGCCGAGACCGAGGAGCGCCCGTACCTGCTGGTGCATGCCGGCATCCAGACCGAGGCGGCGCGCGCGTTTTTGCTTGAGCATGGTGTCGATTGCGGTGACGGCAGGGGAGCGGTCGATGCCGATAGCGAGCTGCTGCGGCAAATGCTCGCCGTGCAGTCGTCCGATGACCTGCTGTGGATTCGTCACGGCTATTGGGATGCGCCGACGGGACTGCTTTC
>URUW01000235.1 GCA_900551205.1 uncultured Collinsella sp.
GGCGTCGCGCTCGTCGGTCTTGGCCTCGCCGGCGAACAGGCCGGCGGCGCGGCTGGCGGCGAGCCCGGGCAGGTGGGCGACCCCGAGCCCCGCGGCGCGGGCCCGCCTCACGGCGAGGGACCCTATGTTGCGGAACTGGTCGACGACGACGAGCGTGCCGGCGGGCGCGGAGGCGAACAGCGCGTCGAGCTCGGCCTCCCTGTTGCGGACGGGGGCGCTGGCCAGCACCTCCCCGTCGCGGTCGACCAGGCAGGCCCAGTGCGATGACTTGCCGACGTCCAGGCCGAGCACGGCCGCGGGCCTGGTGGATGGCGCTTTCACGGTGGTATCCTTCCGGTAGTCGTTCGACCGGATGGCCTCCCCCTCGGCACTCACATTACCAGCCGCGGCACCTGCCCGGCACTTTCCTATCAGCCGTCGGGGGCGGCGCGTCCCGCGCCGGCAGCACCCAACGGGCCCTCTCGGGGGCAGGGACGTTCGGCCGTGCGCGGGCGCCCGGTCGAACGTCCCGTTCTGGGCGCGCCTCAATCGTAGCCCGAGACGGTCCCGGGCTGACAATTTCGACTGTAATGGACGGAGGAAAACGGATCATTTAGAAATGGCAAGGGCATGAGTTGATTGCGCGATCCACCCCGGTCTGGTGGCTGCCGATTCGGTGCGGTTCGAAAGGGTTATTCGGCCCCATCGTGACCGGTGGTACTCTTGTATCCGTTTGAAATCGAGCGAAGGAGTGCCGCTATGGAGCAATCGAGCCTGTTTGGTGACGTCGTGGACATCGATACCGAAACGCCCACGACCGCGGAAGCCACCGCACCGACCGATGCCCGTGCCCAAGCGGCAGCGCGCGCGGCCGAGCTGCGCCACGAGCTCGACTACCACGCCTATCGCTACTACATGCTCGATGCGCCCGAGATCACGGATGCCGCATTCGACAAAATGCTCGTTGAGCTCCAGCAGATCGAGGCGACCTACCCCGATTTGGTAACGCCCGACAGCTACACCCAACGCGTGGGCGGATACGTGAGCGAGCAGTTTGCGCCGGTCACGCACATGGCCCGCATGTATTCCATGGACGATGCCATGGACCTGGACGAACTTGACGCGTGGCTCATGCGCACCGAGGATGCGCTCGGCGCCGGTAGCGTCACCTATACCTGTGAGCTCAAGATCGACGGCTTGGGCGTCGCGCTTACATACCAAAACGGCACCTTCGTACGCGCCGCCACGCGCGGCGACGGCACCACGGGCGAGGACGTGTCGCTCAGCGTGCGTACCATCAAAGATGTTCCCATGCACCTGTCCGAGCCGGCGCTCGCCCACATGGGCGTCGACCGCGAGCGTACCATCGAAGTACGCGGCGAGGTCTATATGCCCAAGGGCAGCTTTGTTCGTCTGAATGAAGAGGCCGATGCCGAGGGCCGCGACCCCTTTGCCAACCCGCGCAACGCCGCTGCAGGATCCCTGCGCCAGAAGGATCCCAAGGTCACGGCACGTCGCGACCTCGCCACCTTTATCTACGCCATCGCTGATACCGACCCGCTGCACGTCCACAGCCAGCGCGAGTTTCTGGACTGGCTGCGTAGCGCCGGCTTTAGCGTCAACCCCAACGTGGCACGCTGCGCCACGCCGGCCGAGGTCCACGAGTTCTGTGCGCAGGCCCTCGGGCATCGCGGTGACCTGGACTACGACATCGACGGCGTGGTCGTAAAGGTCGACAGCTTCCAGCAGCAGCTTGACTTGGGCTTTACCGCCCGCGCGCCGCGCTGGGCCATTGCCTTTAAGTTTCCGCCCGAGGAAAAGCAGACCGTCCTGCGCGAGATTCGCATCCAGGTGGGCCGCACCGGTGTGCTCACGCCGGTCGCTGAGTTCGACCCGGTGACGGTCGCCGGCTCCACCATCGCGCGCGCCACGCTGCACAACATCGACGAGATTCGCCGCAAGAACGTGCGCGAGGGCGACACCATCATCGTGCACAAGGCAGGCGACGTGATTCCCGAGGTCGTGGGTCCCGTGCTCGACAAGCGCCCTGCCGATTCGGTCGACTGGCACATGCCCGAGGTCTGCCCCGTGTGCGGCAGCCCCGTGGTTCACGAGGATGGCGAGGTTGCCTACCGCTGCGTGTCCATCGACTGCCCCGCACAGCTCAAGGAGCGTTTGCTCCACTGGGTGAGCCGCGGCTGCATGGACGTCGATGGCCTGGGCGACGAGATCGTCGACAAGATGATCGCCGCCGGGCTGATCCACGATGTCGCGGACTTCTACCAGCTCACGGTCGACGATATCGCCGGCCTGGACACGGGGCGCACCTATGCCAGCTCCAACAGCAAAAAGGGCGTCAAGAAGGGCGACCCCATTCCGGTGGGCCTCAAGACGGCCGAGAAAATCATCGCCGAGCTCAACAAGTCCAAGAGCCAGCCACTCGGTCGCGTGCTGTTTGCCCTGGGCATCCGCCATGTGGGCAAGAGCGTGGGCGAGGTCATCGCCGAGCGATTCCTGTCGATCGACAAGCTCATCTTGGCGAGCGAAGAGGACATCGCCGAGTGTGAGGGTATCGGTCCCAAGATTGCGGCGAGCGTCAAGCAGTTCCTGGCCGTGCCCGAGAACCTCGCCGTGCTAGAGCGCCTGCGTCAGGCGGGCCTGTCGCTCGAGGTCGACTTGGGCGCCGCGCACGCGCAGGCCGCAGCCGACGCCGGCGTGGCGGG
>URUW01000236.1 GCA_900551205.1 uncultured Collinsella sp.
GACGTATTGCCGCCCATCCACTCAAAGTAGATGGCGATGGGGATGGTCTGGGTAATGCCGGCGTAGTTGCCCGCAAAGAACAGGGTGCAGCCAAACTCGCCCATGGCACGCGCGAAGGCAAGCACCGTGCCGGCGGCAATCGAGGGCCAGCCGAGCGGCATCATAAGCTTGGTAAAGATACGACGCTCGGACCATCCCAGGGTTCGCGCGGCATCGAGCATCTGCGTGTCGAGGCTCTCAAAGGCACCGAGCGCCGTGCGGTAGACCAGGGGAAACGACACCACCACGGCAGATATCACCGCCGCGGGCCACGTAAAGACGATCGAGATACCGTGTGCAATAAGCCACTGGCCAACCCCGGTCGAACGGCCAAACAGCATAAGAAGCAGAAAGCCGCAGACCGTGGGCGGCAGCACCATAGGAATCGTAAAGACCGAATCGAGCAGGCCCTTGATGCGACTCGAGGTACCCATAGTCTTCCACGCGGCGAACAGGCCCAGCGCAAAGGAAATCAGCAGGGCAAGGCCGCTCGTTTTAATGGACACCCAAAACGGGCGATAGTCGATGTCGCCCAAAAAGGAGGCCAGAGAGGCCAAGGGCCCCTGATCATCCCGCAACACGACAGACGATGCTTCTACCATTTGAGCGCTATCAAGCCAACGCGCGCCGCCCTTGGCATCACCCGAGGCTGATGCAATCACCACATAGCGGTCCCCATCCGCACCGCGCTCGTCAAAGCCATAGGTATACCCGCCGGCATCAAACGTTGTTTCCGCCGTGACACACCAAGGAAGATCCACGTCCCCCAGCTGCGCACCTCCCATGCAGTTTGCGCTGTCGAGCTCACAGACGAGGGCCTTGAGACCCGATACGCACTCGTTATCCTGCGGATCCAATTCATACTTCTCGACCGCCCTGGGCGATATCCACACCACAACGCGATCGGCAGCAGGCGCCACTACAAGGTCCACGTCCTCGTCAACGGGAAACCGGTAGCCCTCAGGCTGGCCCTCCATGGCACGAGCGGTCCCCTTGGACAGCCGCTCAAAACCCTCGATCCCATAGGAAAGCCCATGAGCGGTCGCAGCAACCTGGACCCCGTCCTCAGCGTCCCCAGCAAACGCAAATCCCGGCACCCAGCAAAACGCGAGGGTCAAAGCACAGGCGACAAGCATGCGGAATCTATTAAGCACGAAAAGCTCCAAGCGAGTACAAGGACGGAGTGAAACACAAAACGATGGAATTATCGCGCCAAGCCGCACTACGCGGAAAGCTCAAAGCCGTACTTAGCCCAAATCTTCTGAGCCTTCTTGTTGGTCAGACAGAAGTCGATAAATGCCTTGGCCTCGTCGTCGTGCTCGGAGCTCTCGGCAACGGCACCCGGATACACGATGGGCTTATGCGAGTCCTCAGGACACACGAACGCCTCCTCGACGCCGTCGTAGCGGAAGATATCGGAGCTGTAGACAAAACCGGCCACGCAGTCGCCTGTGGACACATAGGCGGCAGCGGTACCAACTTTGTCGGCCAGCGCTACCTTGTCGGCGATCTGGGGAGCATACTCGCCGTCGTCGCCCTCGGTGCCGGTGTAGAGGCCTACGGAAGCCAGGGCCTGGTTGGCGTACTTGCCGGCGGGGACGGTCTTGGCGTCGCCAATGGCGATCTTGCCGTCCAGATTCGCGACGTCGGCGATGGCCTCGATCTTGGTGTCGGAGCCCTCAGCGCGAATGATCACGAGGTCGTTGACGAACATATCCTCACGCGTGTCGGCGTCGACGAGCTCGGCGGCCTCGGCGTCGTCCATGGTGCCCTTGGAGGCCGTGATGAGCACGTCGACCGTGGCGCCGGCACGCATCTGCTCAACGAGGTCGCCGGAAGCCTTAAACTGCGTGTCGGCAAAGGTGGTGCCGGTCTGCTCGGTGTAGAGCTCCTGGACCTCAGGCAGGGCCTTCTCGAGAGAGTTGGCAGCGAAGACCTGAAGCTCGACAGCTTTCTTCTTAGAGGAAGACATGGCGGAGCCGGCATCGGAACCAGCGGGCGCGGATGTCTTGTTGCCGGAGCAGCCAGCAAGCCCAAGGCCAGCAGCGACGACAGCAGAAAGAGAGACGAATCCGCGGCGAGAAACCATATCGAACATGTTCAATCCTTTCGAATACTACGCCCGGACACCCCGCCGCGGGCTTTATTCTGTTACCAGATTATACTTTCGTGCGAATAATATCAGTGATAAAGATTTCTCGTCTGATAATTATCTTCTGCTGACAGTCTCAGGACGGCCCGCACTGTCGCTGCATAAAAAGGCGGAGCAGCCCGTAAGGTTACTCCGCCGCAGGTAGTGCGCTTATTTGGCGTGCCCGCCTCCTGCTGTCATCTGAGCCGCATGCTCCAGCTGATCGCTCACGGCCTCCCAGCTTTCGCGGGCGGCCTTCGTGGATCCCGGAAAGTTGATGACAAGCGTATACCCACGCTGCATGCACACGGCGCGTCTTGGTCATGGAGTACGCACGGATCGCCTCTGCAATACCCGGCACATCGCGGTCGCAGACGGCACGCGTCGCCTCGGGCGTCACATCGCGCATCGAAAGCCCCGTGCCGCCGCAGGTGAGCACGACATTGGCGTGGCACTCATCGGCGGCTTCCACAATGGCATCACCGATCTCGCTGACGTCGTCGCGCACAACCACATGTGAGGCGACCGTCCA
>URUW01000237.1 GCA_900551205.1 uncultured Collinsella sp.
GCTCGGCGCCGCCCATCTCCAGGCGCGCCATTTGGCGGCCAACCTCGTGACAAAAACGCGGAGCAGCGGTATTACGCGCACGCTTGAGTGCCTTGGCGGCAGCGAACAGCTCGCGCTCGGCGCTCCCGAGTGCCTCACGCGCCTTTTTGATCTGTTCATCGCCATCATCGACCAGGGACAGCAGCTCTTGCGAGCGATCGCGCATGGCAAAAACATCGTCCATGGTGGGACCCCACTGACGCAACAGGCCCTTGAGGTCGGAATACCGCTCACGCATGCGAGCGAGCTCGCGCGGGTCGAAGGCGACGCCATCGCGATAGGCACGAAGCTCGTTCGCGCTATCCTCAAGGGAGATGCAGGCATCCGAAAGCGCATCGGCAATGTCGCCCAGTTTGCGATCGACGGTAGCCATACGGGAAAGCTCTGCCACGGCGCTGTTCACGGCATCGAGCGCTCCACCTTCGGCGGCAAGCGATGCATGGGCATCGTTAGCTGTGGCAACCAGTACCTCGGCATGTTCGGAGCGCGGCAGCAGCTCCTCGAGTTCCTCATGCTCACCCGGCTTGGGGTCGACCTCGGCGATACGCTCCAGGGCGAAGCGCGCCTCCTCGACGCGACTCCCCTGCGCGCGTGAGGCTTCCTCCACGCGACGGACCTCCTTGGCAGCCGCACGCGACGCCTTGAAGCAGGCACGGTAACGGTCGAGCGCCTCGAGCGCAGAGCGACCAGCCCAGGCATCAACCATGGCAACATGATGCGCCGGATCGAGCAGACGCTGATGTTCATGCTGGCCGCACAGATCCATCATCACGCCGACGCGCTCGGAGAGCTCGCGCACGCTGGCGATGCGGCCGCGACCCTCGGCAGAAAGGCTGCGCTGCACGGTAAAGCCCTCCGTGTCGTGCGGGCCGTCGAACAAGCGCGCCTCGACGCTCGCCAGCGCCTCTCCCTCG
This sequence comes from uncultured Collinsella sp., assembly GCA_900551205.1. Classification (GTDB taxonomy): domain Bacteria; phylum Actinomycetota; class Coriobacteriia; order Coriobacteriales; family Coriobacteriaceae; genus Collinsella. Next base: position 954 of record URUW01000237.1, read on the forward strand.
CGCACCGTCGACGAATCTGCACGCTCGCCCAAAATGAGCTTGAGCGCCGAGAGCAGCGCGGTCTTGCCGGCGCCGGTCTCGCCGGTCAAAACCGTTAGGCCCGCACTCGGAACCAACGTCGCCTCGCGAATGAGCGCGATGTTGGAAACCTGCAGCTCATCGATCATGGCGCACTCCATAGAACACGCGGCTCACCGAGTTATAGAAGCTCTCGGGACCGTAATCGAGCAGCAGCACGTCGCCGGGACCACGGCGCACGGCCACGCTCTCAACGGTGCCATCGCAGGTAATAAACTGTCCATCGATAGCGATCGCCGGAACACTCGGACGGTCATCGGACATAAAGATCTCGACGACATCACTCGGCGAGGTCAAAAAAGCGCGAGCCTGAATGGTATGCGGAGCGATGGGCACACAGACCATACCCGTGTAATCGGGGCTGACAATGGGGCCGCCGGCGGAAAGCGCGTAGCCGGTGGAGCCGGTCGCCGTCGAAACAACGACACCGTCGCCGCGAAGGCGGTCGATATGATGGCCGGACACCGTGATGTCAAATTCGACCATATCGGACAGGGGGCCGCGCGTAAGTGCCATATCGTTGAGGGCAAACGTGCGCACGACATCCTTCGCGCCGTCTTCGCGCACGGACACAATATCCGCGGCGATGGTGGCGCGGCGGCTCACGTGAAGCTCGCCGGACAGAGCATCGCTCACAACCTGCAGAATGTCGCGCTCCTCGGGGCTCGCAGCAGTTAAAAAGCCCAGGTGACCATAGGAAAGACCAAGGATAGGAATCTCGCGATGGTTGAGGATGCGGGCAGCGCGCAGCAACGTACCGTCGCCGCCGAGCGTAATGACCAGATCTGAGCCATCAATATCAGGCGTGCTTTGAATCTTCGATCGCTGGTCGGCAGCCCATGCGACCTCGTAGCCCTGGCGCGAAAGCCAAAGCTCGAGCATCAGGCCGCTCTCGACCGCCTCTTGCTTGTAGTAATTGGGAACCAGAAAGACCTTCATAGCGTTGCAGCTTTCTCGCTCAAAGCCGATACCTGGGATTGCAGCTCATCGTCGGTGCGTTCACCAGGGGCAAACCTTGTGCCGTACAGGAAAAACTCAACGTTGCCCTTAGCGCCATGGATGGGCGACACGCACACGTCAAGCGGGAACAGGCCCTTGGCGGCAAAAAGCTCAATCGCCGCCACGAGCGTATCGCGGCGGACGGCGGGGTCGGTCACGATACCGCGCTCGCCCACCAGCGCAGCCGGCGCCTCAAACTGGGGCTTTACGAGCGTGCAGAACGAACCCGAAGGCTTCAGGCACGCCAGCACCGCATCGATAATGTTCGCGATGCTGGTAAACGAGACATCACAAACAGCCAGGTCGATGGCGCCGGCATAGCCAAGCTCAGGCAGCTGCGTCACGTTGGTGCGCTCATGCAGCGTCACGCGATCGTCCTGACGCAACGACCAATCGAACTGTGCGCGACCCACGTCCACCGAGACAACGGTCGCAGCTCCGCGCTTGAGCAGGCAATCGGTAAAGCCGCCGGTAGAGCAGCCTACGTCCAGGCAGGCAAGGCCCGTGGGGTCGATACAAAACGCATCGAGCGCACCCTCAAGCTTAAGGCCGCCGCGCCCAACGTACGGAATGCGCCCCTTAACGTGCAGCGGCAGGCCCGGCGTCACCTTGAGCCCCGGAGAGGTCAAACGCTCACCGCCGCTCGAAACCAAGCCGGC
>URUW01000238.1 GCA_900551205.1 uncultured Collinsella sp.
GCTGGCGTTGGCATACACGGCCGAGGCATCGACCTCGTCCAGGAAGCGCTCGCAAGCATCCGTGTCCTCTGCAACGATGGCCTCGGAGTGCATCGTGCCGTAGCGGTTGATGTGCGCGATGGCCTCGTCCTCGTTCGCCACGACCTTCACGCTCATCTCGAGCGCCAGATACTCGCGACCCCAGTCCTCCTCAGTCGCGGCAACGTAGTCATCGCCCTCGGCAAGCCCGGCGTCGGCGCATGCGGCGCACGTGGCCTCGTCGCCGTGAATGAGCACGCCGTGGTCGTGCAGCACGGCAACGACCGCAGGCAAAAACACATTGGCCACAGCATGGTCGACCAGCAGCGACTCGGCGGCATTGCACACGCCTACACGCTGGGTCTTGGCATTAACGATAATGTTGAGCGCCTTATCAAAGTCGGCGGACTCATGCACGTAGATATGACAGTTGCCCGTGCCCGTCTCGATCACCGGCACAAGCGACTCGCGCACGCAGCGCTGGATCAGGCCTGCACCGCCGCGCGGAATGAGTACGTCGACAATACCGCGGAGCTTCATGAGCTCGCCAGTGGCCTCGCGGTCGGTGGACTCGATCATCGAGATAGCCTCGCGCGGGAAGCCCTTGGTCTCGAGCGCATCGGCCAGCAGCTCAGAAATCATGGCACACGAGTGATAGGCCAGCGAGCCGCCGCGCAGAATGCAGGCGTTGCCGGTGCGGATGCAGATGCCCGCGGCGTCGGCCGTCACGTTGGGGCGCGCCTCGTACACCATGGCGACCAGGCCCAACGGCACGCTCACGCGGGTGAGGTCCACGCCGCTTGCGAGCACGCGGTGGTCGAGCACGCGGCCGACAGGATCGGGCAGCTCGGCGAGCTTCTCCAGGCCGGCGGCCATACCCTCAACGCGCTCGGGCGTCAGCAGCAGACGGTCGAGGAGCCCCGCCGAGGTCCCCGCATCGCGCGCGGCGGACATATCGAGCTCGTTGGCGGCAACGATGGAGTCGACACCGTTGCGCAGTGCTGCGGCCATGGCGCGCACGGCCTCCTGGCGCTGCTCGTCGCTCGCCGTGGCAAGCGAGGCCGACGCTGCCTTAGCGGCAACGGCAAGATCGTGGACATACGTGGCTATATCGACCGACATGGGCGGCCCTTTCTCCTAGAAGTTTGCAACCATGGTAGCCGATTTGCGCATGGCCTCGCCCGCGGCGGTAGAATTGGTCAACCCGAAACACCGCAACGAACGGAAGACTCACATGGCCCTCATCACTTCGTACCACGTCCCCGGCCTGTATGTCGAGGACCACAGCATCGACGTCCCCCTCGACTGGCGCGGCCTGGAGCCGATGCTCCTGGCCGTCGGCAGCACCATGCGCCGCGGCGCCATGCCGGCGCCCATCGCAGGTGCGCCCGAGAGCATCAAGCTCTTCTACCGTGTGGTTTGCGCGCCCGACCGCATCAACGACGATCTGCCACTGCTCCTGTTTTTGCAGGGCGGCCCCGGCGGCGAGAGCCCGCGTCCGCTGTCACCCACAAGCGACGGCTGGATCGAGGAGGCCGTCAAGCACTTCCGCGTCGTCCTGCCCGACCAGCGCGGCACCGGACGCAGCAGCTGTGTAGACGGACGCACGATTGCCGCACTGGGCGAGCGTGCCGAGGCGGCCGGCGCCGATGCGGACCGCTCGCAGGCGGACTTCCTCAAGCGCCACCTCGCCAGCTCCATCGTGCGCGATTTTGAGTACCTGCGCCTGGTGGGCTTTGGCGGCAGGCCCTGGGTCACGCTCGGGCAGAGCTACGGCGGCTTTTTGACGCTGAGCTACCTGTCGCTCTTCCCCGAGGGCGTGGCGGCAAGCTTTACCTGCGGCGGCATCCCCCACGTACCGGCGAGCGCAAGCGAGGTCTACGCGCACACCTTCCCGCGCATGGCTGCCAAGACGCAGCAGTATTACAACCGCTACCCCGCCGACGTCGAGCGCGTGGCGGCCCTGGCAGATGCCCTCGAGGAGCAAAAGCCCGTGCTACCCGACGGCTCGCCGATGACGGTCGAACGCCTGCAGCTCATGGGCAGCGACTTTGGCATGAAGCCGAGCTTTGAGCGCATGCATTGGATTATCGATCATGCTTTTGTTGACGGCGACGGCACGCTGGCCTGCGGCGCCTCGGTATCCGACAGCTTTTTGATGCGCGCCTTCGAGCGCACCAACACGCGCACGAATCCGCTGTACTGGACGCTTCAGGAGTTCATCTACGCCGACGGCGACACCATGCCCATTCGCTGGGCCGCGGCAGAAGAGAAGGCCCATCGTGCCGAGTTCGACACGCTCACGCGACCGCTCATGTTTACCGGCGAGGCCATGTTCCCGTGGATGTTTGAGCAGATGCCCGAACTTAAGCCCTTCAAGCCGGCGATGGATCTGCTTATGGAAGACACAAGCTGGGACAAGATCTACGACCCGCAGCGCCTGGCGTGCAACGAGGTGCCCCTGCAGGCCGCGGTGTACTTCGATGACATGTACGTGGACTCGGGCATGCAGCTCGATACGCTCAGCCGCGTGGGCAACTCGCATGCCTGGGTGACCAACGAGTTCGAGCACGACGGCTTGCACGGCAGCGTGGTGTTCAAGCACCTCTTCGACGAAGCCCTCAACCGCGGAGACCTGCGCCAGATCTTCTAGCAA
>URUW01000239.1 GCA_900551205.1 uncultured Collinsella sp.
AGTACGCCTTCGGGTGGTTACAAACCGGGCACACCTCAGGCGCCTCGGCACCCACATGCAGGTGCCCGCAGTTCAGGCACTTCCACACCTTTACGCCCTCGCGCTCGAACACCTCGCCCGACTCAATGCGCTCGACGAGCTTGTTGTAGCGCTCCTCGTGAGCCTTCTCGACGGCAGCAACACCGCGGAACTTCGCGGCGATCTCGGCAAAGCCCTCTTCCTCGGCGGTCTTGGCAAACTCGTCGTACATCGTGGTCCACTCGTAGTTCTCGCCCGCAGCGGCATCACGCAAGTTATCCAGGGTGTCGGGAACGGCGCCGTCGTGCAGATACTTAAACCACAGCTTGGCGTGCTCGGACTCGTTGCCTGCGGTCTCGGCAAAGATATTCGAGATCTGCACGTAGCCATCCTTCTTGGCCTTAGATGCGTAATAGCGATACTTGGTGTGCGCCTGGGACTCACCGGCAAAAGCGGTCTCGAGGTTCTTCTTGGTTTGAGAGTTCTCAAAATCCATAGGTGTACTTCCCTTCAACACATGCCGCCCATAGGCTTTGAGCGGCCTTGCCCTTAGGATGCCCCCATGACGAAAATTTAAACCTTACAATCCTGTTCTTCAGATTCGGGTAGGCTACACGCTTAGCCAGCGGTCGCCCTCCACGCGGCAAAAGCCCTCACGCTCCAAGTCGGCCAAAATGCCTGCGACAAGATCGCGGTCGACCGGCTCGCGGCCTGCCGCCGCCTCCATTTCGTTGACACCCGCCACGGCCTCGGCGAGCGTGATGCCCGCCGGCCGCCCATCGCGCGCAGCCAGCAGCATGCGCACAATATGGGCGCGCTTTTGACGGCGCGAGCCCTCAAACTTGGACTGACGGCTATAGCTCGCCGAGCGCCTGGACGGATTGGGCAGCGTCTTCTTAAGATACGCGCCATAATCCAGCAGCGCGTAATACCATGCGCGCGGTGTGTCGGCATCATCGAGCGGCACGGCAAAGGGAGCGATCTCATCCGCCGTCGCGCCGGGAGCCGCCGGACAGGCGGCCTGAATCAGCGGCACCAGTTCGCGATCGGGAACAGCCGGCACGTCGGGAAAGAAATGATGCAGAAAGACCGTGCGCACGTTGGTCTCCAGATACACACCCGGTAGATCGAACGCAAACGATCGGATGCCCTGCGCCGTCGCCGGGCCAATACCGGGCAGGGCAACCAGGTCGCGCGTCTCACGTGGAAACTTCCCGTCCCAGTCCTCTACAACACACTGAGCGGCCTTGTGGAGCGCCAGGGCGCGTCGGTTGTAGCCCATCCCCTGCCAAGCGTCCAAAACATCGGAAGGCGCGGCCTGGGCAAGCGTCTGCACGGTCGGAAAGCGATCGAGCCACGCGGGCATACGCGTCTCCACGCGCGGCACCTGCGTTTGCTGCAGCATAACCTCGGAAAGCCAAATAATGTACGGGTCGCGTGTGCGGCGCCACGAAAGGTCGCGATAACGCAGGACCCCTTCCGAACGAATCATCGAACGAAAGGGGTCCTGAATCATGGCTACACTCCTTGTGCGGCGCTATTCTTCCCGGCAAGCGCACGCACAGGTGGCGTACTCGGGAAACGCATCGCGGTCGGCGAACTTGGAATCGACGGCCGGGAACTGGCGGCGAGCGACGATATCGCCCAGCGAAACGGAATCGAGGTAGTCGCGCATCAGCGCCTGAGCTCCGGCCCACAGGGAATGATAGCAGCACGTACCCATGCGCGCACAGTCGCCATCGGGCGCAGTGCAATCGTTCATGACCATGGGGCCCTGAACGGCCTCGACGACCTGTCGGATGGTGACATCGTCGGGGCTGACCTTAAGACGCATGCCGCCATGGACGCCACGCAGGCTCTCCACAATACCGGCCTGAACCAAACCATGCTGGATCGAACGGGCAAACGAATACGGGACATTGACCTCTTCGGCGGCAGTGCGAACAGAAAGCAGACGCTCCGGGTCCTCGGCAAGCATCGCGAGCATGCGAAGGGCGTAATCAGTCTTCCTCGATATGTCCATTTTTCCCCTTTCAAGGAATAGGAACAGCTCGAACGAGCTCCGGGGCCGAGCTTACGTCGAGACGTCAATGACCGTATGGACGCCCAAATAGCAAAACGGGTGCCCACTGAATGCCGCGTTTGAAGCCTCTTGCATCAAAAACGGCCCACAGTGCAATTCAGTATAACCTAACCCCCTGCTTCGTTGAACTGGTGTTGCGCAACAAACGCCTTGTTTGAACACATGCCTCAAACGGAACTTGTCCGGGAATTGGAAGGATTTGCTTCTGGGCGAAAGGAGCCGATGGGATCGAGGTCCTATCAAACGCAAAAAGCCACGTCCGAAGACGTGGCTTTAATTGCGTTGGCGGGAAGTACGGGGCTCGAACCCGCGACCTCCGACGTGACAGGCCGGCGCTCTAACCAAACTGAGCTAACTCCCCAGGCAGTCGTTCGCGTTTGTTTCCGCTCGCGTGCGCTGCGGGGATTAGTATACACAGAAGTCTGTCCGGTGCGCAACAACTTTTTTGAAAAAAATTTTTGGGCTGTCCGGGAGGGTTTCCCGGGCCGGCGGGCGGGGGTTAAGTTTGCTGCTCTACAGTCCTGCGCAAGACGGAAAGCACATTAAGTGCTTTC
>URUW01000240.1 GCA_900551205.1 uncultured Collinsella sp.
GGGGTATGGTCACCACGGTTGCCGTCACCGCACTCTGTGGCGTAACCGAGCCCGCGTTCTACGGTTGCCTCATCGAGCGTCCCCGCCTGCTTGTCGGCACGGCAATCGGCGCGCTCTGCGCTGGACTCCCTGCAGGCATCTTTGTTCTGAAAGAGTATGTTGCGGGAGCATGCCCCGGCCTTCTTTCGGCACTCATCTTTATCGCTCCCGATGGGTCCATGGGTAACTTCGTGCTGGCATGCGTTGTCGCCATCATCGCCATCGTCGTCTCCTTCATCGCTGCACGCGTGATCATCAAGAAGAACCCCAGCTATATTGAGTAGATGCCCGCTGTTTGCATTGGGGACATCCTCGGCAGACCATTAGCAAGAACCCAAGAAGTTCCTTAGGAGCTCGATTAATCCATTCGGATTCCTGAGGCACAAACGACCCCGATTCCACAATGAAATCGGGGTCGTTGTTTCTAAAGCCGTCGATAGACAATCGGTGTTTACCTTAGCTCCCTATCCAAGTTAATTATCCAAGCTCGTTCTCCGGTCGGGAGATTTTCTTCGCTCGCGTATCCAGAAATCCACGCTCGAGCAGGACATCCAGATCCGCGCCCGCCCTTGTCTCGATCTGTAACAGCAAGAGGCCTATTCCGCTTCTACATGTTACAGATCAAGATATTCCTAAAACACCCTAAGTTTCATCTCAATCTGTAACAGTTAGATGCCGAATATCGGTCTTGGTGTTACAGATTTAGACAAACTGGAGGACGAGACAAACCAAAAACGGGATAGGCGCTAACCCGATGGCGCACCACCTAAATAGAAACGGGCTCTGTCCCTCTTGGAGACAGAGCCCGAAACTCTCATGGAGCCAGTGACAGGAATCGAACCTGCAACCCACTGATTACAAATCAGTTGCGCTACCGTTGCGCCACACTGGCACACTTGGCGCTTTCGCGCGAAGCCAATTAAGAATAAAGGAATTGCTGACGAGGCGCAACAGACCCTTCGACCAACCACATCTCAAAACTATTCGCCAGAACGAATAGTTTTATCTGTTCGCCAAAACAAAAAACTATTCGTTTTGGCGACGGCAACGGGCTGGCCAATTGGGAAACGGGTCTCTATAGATACTCCCCTACCTCCCGCGAAGGGCCTTGAGCTTGGCCAGGGCATCGGGGCTCAGGCGACTGCCCAGAGTCATCTTGATCTGCGGAGCTTCCTCTGCCTCGTGAACGTCGTTATCGATCTGTTTGATCTCGTCCACCAGCATACGGCTCGAGATGCGCGTAACACCCTTGCCCATGACGACGGCCTGGATCGTGCCGTCGCTCGATACCACGGAGCACGCGCGGCCTTCCTCGCGTGCCTCGATGCAGAGCTTTTGCACCACAGTATCGGCAGAGACGCCCGTCGGCGAGAACTCGCCGCGGGCCGGTAGGTTGGGGCGCTCGTTGGAGATGTTGCCCGCGCCGTCGAACACGATCACGGCCTCGTAACGGCCCTGGGCAAACGCCGCAACATCGTTGATGAGCGCGGTGCGCGCCATATCGTGGACGTCGCTGGAATATGGATCGTCGGAATGGTCGTAGACGAGCTTTTCGTAGCGCGGCGTGCAGTGGATCACGTTGTAACCGTCGACCACCAGCAGCTCGGGCTTGTTGGAGTGCACCGTCGAGACTGGGTCGGCGATAGCCTGCGCAAACGCATTGCCGCCCACGCCGTAGGTCGCGGCCGAAACAATCGGCTTGGCCGAGCCCTCGCCAAAGCGCTTGGCCTTGGACTTGGCGCGGTTCTTCTTGGACATGCGCTACTCCTCCCCCATGAGCTCGCCGGCATTGCGGCGCAGCCACTCAAAGCACAGCGCGGTGGTCGCCTGGGCCACATTGAGACTCTCGGTCATGCCGCGCTGGGGAAGCTTGGTCAAAAAGTCGCATTTCTCGAGCACCAGGCGCGAGATGCCGTCGCCCTCGGAGCCCATGACGAGCGCAACGCGGCCCTCAAAGGGAGCATCCCAGCAGCTGCCCTCGGCGTGCTCGGAAGCACCGCCCACCCAAAAGCCAGCAGCCTTGAGGTCGTCGAGCGCTCGAGCGATGTTGGGAACCTGTGCGATGGGCAGATGCATAACGGCACCAGCAGAGGTTTTGTAGCTGCCCACGGTCACACCGGCGGCGCGCTTGTTTGCAATGATGACGCCCGCCGCGCCCACGACCTCGGCGGAGCGCACGATCGCACCAAAGTTGCCATCGTCGGTCACATGGTCGAGCACGACGACAAGAGCCGGACCCTCGCCCGCGCGATCGAGGATATCGGCGACATCAGCATAGGGGAAATTTCCCACCTCGAGCGCAATACCCTGGTGAGCGCCATGGCTCGACAGCACATCGAGCTGCGCGCGCGGCACATACTTAATGCGGACACCCGCGGCGTTGAGGTCATCGACCAGACGAGACAAAGCAGCATCGCGCTCCCCGCCCTCGGCGATGAGCGCGCACTTGATGGGAAAACCAGTGCGCAGCGCCTCGGCGGCAGCACGACGACCTTCGATAAACTCGCCCTTGGGAGCCTGGACAGTGTCGCGGTTACGATCTCGCTGCGGACGCGCAGCCTGGGCTTGGGAGCGCTCGCGCTGGCCCTTGGAAGCGGCAGCGCGGTCAT
>URUW01000241.1 GCA_900551205.1 uncultured Collinsella sp.
TAACCCACTTGGCGCAAGTCGCCGTCATGGCCGACAAGCATTATGTTGTCAGCAAGGAGCCGGGCGATGTTCCCCAGACGCATTTGGACGAGGTAACCGGCGAAGCGCGTACTGCCGAGATCGCCCGCATGCTCAGCGGCGATCAGTCCGAGGCAAGCTTGGCCCACGCAAAGCAGATGCTCGAAGAAGTTCGAGGCTAGAACGAACTAGCGACGTTGGCAGGACAAAATATCAGTAATTGTTGTCCTGCCACTCGCTTGTCTGGCCTGTTCGCCACGAAACGGGTCCATCTACTACGTTTGGTAGGGCATCGGCAACCACGCCAAGAATTGCAAAAAGAAAACCGCAGGTAGAACGCCTGCGGTTTTCTCTATTTTGGGTGTATGGTTGGCGGTTGCGGTTAAAACGTAGTAGATGGGCGTGTTTCGTGACGAGAGGCGTCTATCGGCTCCCCAATTTACCTACTCAACGACCTTGTCCGGCTGGATGAGCTCCTCGTAGTAGCTGATATGTTCGCGAGCGTCTTCAATCTCGGGCAGCAGGAAGTTGTAGATAACTTCGATGATCATCGTGGCGCTGATCTTGGAGAACGCAAAGTCACCCGTCGTCAGCAGCGCCTCGTGGTTGACGGTATTAAAAGTGTAGTCTGCCAGGCGCGCGAGTGGAGACTTGCTGTCGCTGCTGATGACGACTACGGTGGCACCGCAGTCGCGAGCTGCTTTTGCCATGCGATTCAGTCGGCGCGATTTGCCGGAGCTTGAGATGAGCACGATGACGTCACCGGGGCGCAACGTGAGTGCAAAGCCGATTGATGTCTCGCTAATGGTGCTCGCCATGCAGCGCAGGCCCAGCTGCGAAAACTTAAACGTCGCATCGAGCGCGACTGCGTTCGTATTGCCCACAGCCGCAAACTCAATAACCCCTGCATACTTAAGGGCATGTACAACAGCCGCCAGCGTATCGTGGTCGATCCCGTCGATGGTCGCATTAAGCTCGCTCACCTTTGCAGCCAGGATGTTCTTAAGGCTCTGCTCCATGTTGTCGAGCGAGACTTCGTCAGTCAGGCCCTCGTTGCGCTGACTCTCCAAGTCGCGCGCCAACGAAAACTGAAAGCTGCGGAAGCTGCCAAAGCCCAGCTTGCGGCAGAAGCGCGAAACCGTCGCCTCGGACGTGGCGGCGGCTCGTGAGAGCTGGGCGGCCGTCAGGCGCGGCGCCTCGGACTGGTGCTCCAATATATAGTCGACAATGCGCTGCTCGGACTCGCTGTATCCCTGGTGGGTACTAATGAGGGAAAGTGCGCTCTTGCTACTATCGGTCATGGATGGCTCCTGGTTGGCATGAAAAATGGACTCGTTTGTAATGTCATAGTATAGGGGGATTTTCAATTACAAGATACACCTTGCCGTTTCAAGTGTTGATGGTAAACTTTCATTTACCGTTTACGGTTATGAAAGAACCTTTCACCGGAGAATTGCGCCTTGTCTCTTCTCACGCGGACGGTAGGTTGGTATCTTTCAGTTGTGGAAAAGCGCGCAAGGACGCGCGTGTAGGGGAGCGCCTGCGGGCGCAGTACTCAAGAAGGAGGGACACATGGCTAAGTTTGACATCATCGCCGCCACCGGTTGCCCGACCGGTATCGCGCACACCTTCATGGCGAAGGAGGCGCTAGAGAAGGCAGCTGCCGAGCGCGGTCTGACCATTAAGGTCGAGACCCATGGCCAGGTCGGTGTCGAGAACGAGCTCACCAAGAGCGAGATCGCTGGCGCCAAGGCCGTTGTCGTCGCAGCCGATAAGGATGTCCAGGCTGAGCGTTTCGCCGGCAAGCCCATGGTTTCCGTTGGTGTTTCCAAGGCCCTGTCTGTTGAGGCCGCCGGTAAGCTGATTGACCGCGCGCTCGCCGCCAAGAGCGACGGCACGGTTGCAGCCGCTGCCGATGTCGAGGACGAGGTCGAGGAGAAGGAGTCTATCGGCCACGTCATCTATAAGCACCTTATGAACGGCGTCAGCCATATGCTGGTCTTCGTCGTTGCCGGTGGTGTTCTGACCGCCGTCTCGTTCCTGTGGGGCATTACGTCTTTCGATTCGACTGCGTCTGACTACAACAGCTTTGCTGCGATGCTCAAGATCATCGGCGGCATCGCCATGAACCTCATGGTTCCGGTGCTTTCCGCCTACATTGCCGAGTCCATCGGCAAGCGCCCGGCGCTCGTCCCCGGCTTTGTTGCCGGTATGATCGCCATCCAGGGTCTGCCCGTTAACGCCGATACCGGCATGATCGACGCCGGTGGCGCCGGCGTGGGCTTCGGCTTCCTGGGCGGCATCGTCGGCGGCTTCCTCGCCGGTTATGTCATCCTGCTGCTCGAGAAGGTCTTTGCCGGTCTGCCCAAGAACCTGGACGGCCTCAAGGCTATCTTCCTTTACCCGCTGTTCTCGACGGCTATCGTCGGTCTGGTCATGCTCGGCATCTCCGGCCCCATGGCTGCCATCAACACTGCCATGATGGACTTCCTCAAGGGCCTGTCCGCCTCTGGCGCCGTTGTCCTGGGTCTTGCCATCGGCTGCATGTGTGCCTTTGACATGGGTGGCCCGGTCAACAAGGCTGCTTACGTCACCGGTACT
>URUW01000242.1 GCA_900551205.1 uncultured Collinsella sp.
CCTTGGAGGGATCCTCGGCCATGAACTCCTTGGCCTGCTCCTCGGTGTAGAAGGGACCGATCGGCTTAGTCGGGTTCTTGAACGCGGGATCGTCGGGATCGCACTCGATCTGGGTGACGACGGTGGCGGCGTGCCAACGCTTATAGCGCTTGTGCATCTCGCGGCCGATGCCCTGCTGCAGGTGATAACCAATGTAGCCCTGGGACATGGCGCCGCACTCGGGCAGCGGCATCTCGGGGGTACCGATGGCATCGTGGGCAGCGGCGAAGGCGTTCTGGATCATGCCGACCTGCGGGCCGTTGCCGTGGGTGATGATGATCTCGTTGCCCTGCTCGATAAGACCAAGGAGAGCGTGGGCGGTGTTGCTCACGGCCTCGATCTGCTCGACGGGGTTGTTGCCGAGGGCGTTGCCGCCGAGGGCGACGACAATACGATCGGGCTTGCCAAGAGGCTTAGACATTGCTGGAATCCTTTCTGTAAAAGGCCTACAACCCATTAATAACCCGCGTCCGTGCGATACGCGAGTTTATTAAGGTTTATATTCTCTTTATCGCTCATTTTATTCATTTTGAAAATAGTTTAACGGTGAACGGTCGTTTTTACCCGCTCAGCGTAAAGAAGCCCAGCTCACACATGTTTACGTCATCTACGTGCGACTTTATTTAATTAGAGCAGAGATTAGGCTGGATTATGCAAACTATATCTTTGCTAAACACATAACGGACACTGCAATTATTTACTCGCACTATACGAGATTCTATGCACTTGCAAGACAAGTATGCACCCTTGCAATAACACGGGGCTTTTCATCCAACAAAAGGGATAGCCGAACGCGCTTCACTTTGCGGCAAGCGACTGTGAGTTTGCAGTATAGAACTTTACCGTCGGGTATTGCATGAACGCCGCTGACGCACTTTCGCTCCTGCCCACCCAAGCAGCCGAGAACGCTAACGGCGCCACTGTCAACCTGGCCACCCTCAACAACGGCGCCGCCAGCCTTTTCGCAAAGTACCGTGCTGGCTCGCTGGCTTTGAGGCCTAAGTGAGCTTTGCTATTTGCCAATTTTTGTATGATTTGGGTCAAATCTATCTGCCAATTTTTGTATGATTAGGGTCAAATCTATTTGCCAATTTTTGTCATTGAGGGGTTTTAATGCTACGCCGTAAGGTCACTGACAGGCTTTTGAGCTGGAAGAACAAATCCAATAAAGCGTTGCTTGTTACTGGCGCGCGTCAGATTGGCAAGAGCTATGCAATTCGCGCGTTTGGAAAGAGCAACTACGCTTCGTATTATGAGGTCAATCTGCTACTCGATGCCGAGGCAAGAGATGTGCTCATTGGCGCTAAGAACGCCGTTGACTTTATCAACCGCGTGGCCCTTCTTGCGGATGCACCGCTTGTTGAGGGAGATACGCTTATCTTTGTCGATGAAATACAGGAGTATCCGCAGATCGTCACGCTCATGAAGGCGCTGGTCGAGGACGGGCGCTTTAGCTATGTCTTCTCGGGGTCTATGCTTGGGACTGAGTTTAAGGGGATCTCTTCTTTCCCGGTGGGGTATGTCGAGCACATTGTTATGCGGCCAATGGATTTTGAAGAGTTTTGTTGGGCAAACAGCATCAGTGAGAATGTGCTTGCAGACATCCGCAGCTGCCTTGTCGAGAGGCGTCCCGTCGAAAACTATATTCATGAGGCGATGCTCAAAAACTTTAGAGCTTATATCGTTTGCGGCGGCATGCCGGAGGTCGTACAGAACTATATCGATTCGGGTTATTCACTCGTGAGGACGCGTGAGCTTCAAATTCAGCTGGTCGATCAGTACAAAAGCGATATCTCTAAATATGCATCGACTCGAGCGTTTAACGTTCGCGCGATTTTCGAACAAATTCCCGTTCAGCTTGAGGCGGAGTCCCATCGCTTTGTTGTTTCATCCCTGGGCGAGGGGGCTCGCCTTCAAAAATACGAGCAGGATTTCCTATGGCTGGTGAACGCGGGCGTCGGTTTGATGGTCGCCCAGGTGACGGAGGCACGAAGTCCTCTCAAGAGGACGGAGAAAACGACGGCCTTTAAACTATACGAGTCTGATACAGGCATGCTCGCATCACGGTATCCCGGCAGCACGGCACGCGCTGTCTACCTTGATATGAAAACCCCCAACCTCGGCGGTCTCTATGAGAACGTGGTCGCGCAGGAGCTTGTCGCCCTTGGAACTGATGCATGGTACTACCAGACACGCGAGGTCGGCGAAGTTGACTTTGTGATCGAAGGCACCCGCGGGCACGTTGTCCCAATCGAAGTCAAATCGGGCAAGAAAGTTCGAGCACATGCAGCCCTCGACCGTTTGATGAGTGTGGGCGAGTACAAAATTCCCGAGGCCGTTGTGCTGAGCCACGAAAACCTTTGCAAAGAGGGCAAGATCCTTTACGTTCCAATCTATATGACATTCTGTCTCGATGAGTTTATGGAAAAGGACGACCCCAACAACGATTTCTCGTTTGCACCCATATCTCTCTAGGTCATCTGAGTCCGCAACCAGGTCCCCCTCTATGCCCAAAGCAGCGCGTGGTTTCGCGGCAAAGCCGCGAAACAGCGACCGGGATAAAAG
>URUW01000243.1 GCA_900551205.1 uncultured Collinsella sp.
TGCCGATGAAGCCGCAACCGCCCGTGACGATGATGTTCTTGGGTTCAAAGATCTCAGACATGAAAATCCAATCTGAAGCATGTACAGCTTCTTTAGTATGCCGCAGGAAGTGACGACGCGACACTATTCAACAAAACTATCGGACATTTCGGCATGCGATAAGAGCCATGACCTTCGCAGAATTACTTCCCGTACAAAACGCCTCCGGAATGCAGTCTTTGTCGTACTGAAAAACCGAACCCGTAGTTTCTTCGCGTAAGTACTTATAGAAGAAGTCCTCCCAGCTTTTAAACTTCTCACTGTCTGCAAACGCTTCCGGGGCTTCCAGCACCGTCTTAGCATCAAGCCCAGAAATTACGTCGGAGCTCAGCAGAAGCCACTCGAACGACTCGGGAAGACAAACCGTTACTGCATCGCGGCGAATGTCCTGGAGCTTAAGGACACGGTCCGCATAGCACCCAAATGCTGCTCCGTCCGCAACAACAAACACGCGATCGTCGAGATGCCGATCCAACCACCCCAAAATCGCGCTGTTCGTCATAGCCGAAGCACAGGTAAGCTCACTGTCAGCGAAATGCCGTTCAAAGAATTGAAAACCAGACTTACTGTCCTCGCATAGAAGGATAGAAAAGTCCTGTTTTGGCGTCGACCGGGAAAGAGCGTAACGGTGATTGCCGCGATCTTGATAAACGGGTACGAAGGAGTGGTATTTTCCGCTCGTCTTAATCTTGTAAATCTCATCCACACTATACGGAAGATTGGGAAAGTCAGCCCTTGAGATCAGCACGAAGTAGTTCGAGGAATACAACACATGATGAGCGAATTCGTCGGAATGAATCTCTTTTAAGCCCTCGTCAACAAATACAATCGAATCATGAACGGATGAAAGCTGGTTTCTCCAGTCATAATCGGTCAGGGCAACGCAGGGACAATCGCATTGCAAGGAAACGCCAGACTGCTCGCCCATGCGCATATAGTCTGCGACCATATCGAACAGCGTCGTCTTGCCCGTGCCACTATCACCACGCACGATAGTGATATTCCGCTTAATAGTGAATGTATACTTAGTTCCCCTGCGGCGGGAAATCTTAACGAGATGCGAACCGTTCATAAGCAGCACCTACAGATACGGAATCGACTCATGAATCAGCTCGGCCATGTTATGGACAATGCGGCCGCTGTTCACGACTTTAATTTTGAAGTCCTCGCGTCCAAAATCCATCACATGGTAAAGATTCACAACAAGCTTGCGGTCTTTCGCCATGTCGAGAATCCACTTAGCGCAGTTATCGCCACAGGTCGAAGCATTATAAATATGCTTTCGATCGAACCTCATGAGCAGCAACGTTTTCACGCCACCAGAAAGCTGAAGTGGAGAGATGGACCCAAGCACGGGGCTTTCAATGACATTTTCGGAGACAACATCCGATCGATCGACATCTTTAATGATCGAAACCGCATAGGGGTTCGTGATCCAAGAAGACCGGTAAGAGTTTTTGAAATATGTCGCTGTGTTGTAAATCGCTTCTGGCATATCGCCAAAGTAGACGTTTAACACATCCACTCCCAATCATATTGTCTTTGCGGTCAACGTAATCATAACGAAAGGGGCCACCAGATAAACGGTGACCCCTAAAAGAAAGCAAGACAGCGCTAGTACTCGCGCGGGCTGTTGACGATCTCGCCGGCGGCGACCTTCTTCAGGTGCTGGCCGTAGACCGACTTGCCGTAGGCCTTGGCCGCCTCCTCCAGCTCGGCGGTCGTGATCCAGCCGTTCTCCCAGGCGATCTCCTCGGGCACGGACACGGGAAGGTCCTGGGAGTGCTCCACGGCGCGGACGAACTCCGCGGCCTCGTGCAGGCTCTCCATGGTGCCGGTGTCCAGCCACGCATAGCCTCGGCCCAGGGTGACGACCGACAGCGTCCCCTCCTCCAGGTACATCTGGTTGAGCGTGGTGATCTCAAGCTCGCCGCGGGCGGACGGCTCCACCCTATGTGCCTTGGCGGAGACATCGCCCGGGTAGAAGTACAGGCCGGTGACGGCGTAGGAGCTCTTGGGCTCCGCGGGCTTCTCCTCGATGGACACGGCCCTGCCCTCGCCGTCGAACTCAACGACGCCGAAGCGCTCGGGGTCGTCCACGTGGTAGCCGAAGACCGTGGCGCGGCCCGACTTCGCGTTCTCGACGGCCTTTTTCAGGTGGCGCGAAAGGCCATTGCCGTAGAAGATGTTGTCGCCGAGCACCAGGGCGCACGGCTCGCCGGCGATGAAGTCCTCGCCGATGGTGAAGGCCTGGGCGAGGCCGTCGGGGCTCGACTGCTCGGCGTAGGACAGGTTCACGCCGTAGCGCGAGCCGTCACCGAGCAGGCGCTCGAAGTTGGGCAGGTCGGTCGGCGTGGAGATGACCAGGATGTCCCGGATGCCCGCCAGCATGAGGGTGGACAGCGGGTAGTAAATCATGGGCTTGTCGTAGACCGGCAGCAGCTGCTTGGAGGTCACGAGCGTGAGCGGGTACAGGCGCGTGCCGGACCCGCCGGCGAGGATGATGCCTTTCAAAGTTATCTATCTCCTCTATTCATTAAAACTAAAAGGTCATAGTTT
>URUW01000244.1 GCA_900551205.1 uncultured Collinsella sp.
TGAAACGAAGTCTCGCCTTCGGCGGGCGTGGTAGCCTTTGTCGTTGATTAAACTTTTATGTGTAACGGAAGGACAAATATGGCAGCTGCACAGCCGCTTAAGATTCGCATGGTTGCCGGGCTTGGCAACCCGGGCGAGGAATATGCCGAGACCCGCCACAACGCCGGCTTTAAGGCGATTGACGAGCTGGCCCGTCAGGCCGGCGTCACGTACTGGAAAAACCAGGCCGGCGCCGAGGTCGCACTCATCAACATCAACGATCCCGAGGAAGAGGGTGGCAAGCGCCAGATCGTGCTGGTCAAGCCGCAGTCGTATATGAATACCTCGGGTGGCCCCATCTCCAAGCTCTGCCGCGAGTACAAGATCAAGGCCGAGGAGCTGCTCGTCATCCACGACGAGCTCGACATCCCCGCCGGTGACGTGCGCGTCAAGGTGGGCGGTGGCCACGCCGGCCACAACGGCCTGCGCTCCATCATCGACAAGATGGGCAGCCGCGACTTTAGCCGTATCCGCACCGGCATCGGCAACCCTCCCGGCAAGATGGCCGTGGCAGACTATGTGCTCAAGCAGCTGCGCGCCCGCGAGGCCGAGGCCTTCCAGGACACCTGCGCCCGCGCCGCCGACGCCGCCGGTCTGGCCATCGTGCACGGCGTAATCTACGCCCGCGACCACGTCAACGGCGCCGCCTCCGCCAACGGCAAGCACTAAAACCTACCGTTTAGGGATGTTTATTTTGGCAGGTTTTATCTGCGGAAACGCCCCGGTGGCCGCATCGCAATAAACCCCGCGCCGCCATACACGCATAACACCCCAAAGGGGGCCGGCCTCATCACAACCCGAGGCCGGCCCCCTTTGCCGTTTTGCCTGATAAAACCGACCAAAATAAACCTATCCCTATTTGGTAGGTCGAAGTGGATAAACCCTTTTCCCAACCGCCGAAGACACACGTAAACAGCATGTCCATGAGGGTATAATTTGCACCGTATGTCTGCACAACGCCTGTGCGCGTACGGTTTTACTCGGGCTACCGTCCATTTCCGTGGAGGCACGGTTCGGCGGCCCTAACAAGAGAGGGGTTCTATGTATAAGATCCTGGAGAAGACGCAGTTCTCGGAGAAGGTGTTCAAGTTCCGCATTGAGGCGCCTGCAATCGCCAAGCATGCGCACGCTGGACAGTTCCTCATGGTTCGCGCCAACGAGACGGGCGAGCGCGTCCCGTTTACCCTAGCTGGCTGGAACGGTGACGAGGGCTGGGTCGAGTTCATCTTCATGGTGATCGGCAAGACCACCGAGATGCTTTCCACCTACGAGGCCGGCGAGTCGCTGCGCGACGTCGTGGGCCCGCTGGGCGTTCCCACCGAGATGGCCGAGGGCCCCTGCGCCGTCATTGGCGGCGGCGTCGGCCTGGCAATTGCCTTCCCGGTCGCCAAGCACCTGGTCGAGACCGGCCACGAGGTCCACGCCATCATGGGCGCCCGCACCAAGGACCTCCTGCTCATGGAGGACCAGTTCCGCGAGCTCCTCGACGAGGACCACATCCATATCACCACCGATGACGGCTCCTACGGCGAGCAGGGCGTTGTCACCGCTCCGCTGGAGCGCCTGCTGCAGGACAAGGCCGTGAGCCAGGTCTTCTGCGTCGGCCCCGTTCCGATGATGAAGTTCTCGACCCTCACCGCCCAGAAGTACGACACCCCCATTACCGCGTCCCTCAACCCCATCATGGTTGACGGCACCGGCATGTGCGGCTGCTGCCGCGTCGAGGTGGGCGGCGTGACCAAGTTCGCTTGCGTCGACGGCCCCGACTTCGATGCCACCCTGGTCGACTGGGATGACCTTCGTGCCCGCCAGGCCGCTTACCGTTCCGAAGAGGGCGAGTCCCTCAAGGCTTATGAGGAAAAGAGCTGCGCATGCCACTAGTTAACGGTCGTTTCGTTGCCGATATGAAGTCGCCCCGCACCCCCGATAACGAGGAGCCGGCTGCCGAGCGCGCCTGCGACTTCCGCCCCGTCGACAAGGGCTTCACCGAGGAGATGGCGCTGGCCGAGGCCGAGCGCTGCCTCAACTGCAAGAAGCCGTTCTGTGTTGAGGGCTGCCCCGTCAACATCAACATCCCCCGCTTTATCGAGCAGATCCGCGCGAAGGACTTCGGCGGCGCTCTCGATACCATCCGCGAGGACTCCATGCTTCCCGCCATCTGCGGCCGCGTCTGCCCGCAGGAGAACCAGTGCGAGGGCAAGTGCATCCGTGGTAAGAAGTCCGAGCCCGTGGCCATCGGCCAGCTCGAGCGCTTCCTGGGTGACCGCCCCGAGCTCGCTTCCACGCCCAAGATGGCCCCCAAGAACGGCAAGAAGGTCGCCGTCGTCGGCTCCGGCCCGTCCGGCATCACCTGCGCCGGCGAGCTCGCCCGTAACGGCTTTGACGTTACCGTCTTCGAGGCCTTCTTCACCGGCGGCGGCGTGCTGGTCTACGGCATCCCCGAGTTCCGCCTGCCCAAGGCAGTCGTCAAGCGCGAGATCGACGGCTTGGAGGACATGGGCGTCAAGTTTGAGTACAACTCCGTCGTGGGCAACATGGCCACGGCCGA
>URUW01000245.1 GCA_900551205.1 uncultured Collinsella sp.
GCGAACTTGTAGGTCGTCGACTCCAACGGCGTACCGTACAGCGAGAAATCGATATCACTTTCGGCCTTCCACTCCGCGCACCTGTCGTTCATGCGCTGCATGACGGCCATGGCGAACGGCGTGCCCTCCTTCTCGGTGTGGCTGTGACCCGTCATGTACTTGACGCACTCATACAGGCCGGCATAGCCCAGGCTGATGGTGGAATAGCCGCCCACGAGCAGCTTGTCGATCGTCTCGCCCTTCTTCAGACGCGCCAGGGCGCCGTACTGCCAAAGAATCGGCGCGGCATCCGAAAGCGTGCCCATCAGGCGCTCATGACGGCACAGCAGGGCACGATGGCACAGCTCAAGGCGCTCGTCGAAGATCTTCCAGAACTTATCCATGTCCTGATGCGAGCTCAGCGCGACATCGGGCAGGTTGATGGTCACAACACCCTGGTTAAAGCGACCGTAGTACTTAGGCTTGGTCGGGTCATAGTTCAGCGCGTTGGCGACATTGTTAAAGCCGTTGCCCGAACGGTCGGGCGTCAGGAAACTGCGGCAACCCATGCAGGTGTAGCAATCGCCGTTGCCGGCAGTCTCGCCCTTAGACAGCTTAAGCTCGCGCATCTTCTTCTCGGAGATGTAGTCGGGCACCATGCGCTTGGCGGTGCACTTGGCGGCGAGCTTGGTCAGATAGAAGTACGGCGAATCCTCGCGAATGTTATCGTCCTCGAGCACGTAGATGAGCTTGGGGAATGCCGGGGTGATCCACACGCCGGCTTCGTTCTTAACGCCCTCATAGCGCTGACGAAGCGTCTCCTCCACAATCATGGCAAGGTCGTGCTTCTCCTGGGGCGTACGGGCCTCATTGAGATACATAAAGACCGTCACGAACGGCGCCTGGCCATTCGTGGTCATAAGGGTCACGACCTGATACTGAATCGTCTGGACGCCGCGACGGATCTCGTCACGCAGGCGGTCCTCAACAACCTCGCGGACCTTTTCGGGAGATGCGGAAACGCCGAGCTCCTCGAGCTCGCGGGCGACCTCGCCGCGAATCTTCTGACGGCTCACCTCGACGAACGGGGCAAGATGGGTCAGCGAAATCGACTGGCCACCGTACTGGGAGGAAGCAACCTGGGCGATGATCTGCGTCGCGATGTTGCAAGCCGTCGAGAAGCTGTGCGGCTTCTCAATCAGCGTACCCGAGATAACAGTACCGTTCTGGAGCATATCCTCCAGGTTCACCAGGTCGCAGTTATGCATGTGCTGGGCAAAGTAGTCCGAATCATGGAAGTGGATCAGGCCCTCATTGTGAGCATCCACGATCTCCTGGGGCAGCAGCACACGCTGAGTCAGGTCCTTGGAAATCTCGCCGGCCATGTAGTCACGCTGAACGGAATTGACGGTCGGGTTCTTGTTGGAGTTCTCCTGCTTGACCTCTTCGTTGTTGCACTCGATGAGCGACAGAATCTTGTCGTCGGTCGTGTTCTTCTGGCGCTTCAGGCTCTGAACATAGCGATAGATGATGTAATGGCGAGCGACCTCGTAGCAGTCGAGACGCATGATCTCGTCCTCGACTAGATCCTGAATCTCCTCGACCGACACGGTGTGGCCCGCGTTCTCGCATGCCTCGGCGACGTTTTGTGCCGCGTAAACCACCTGGCGGTCGGTAAGACGAGAGCTCTCCTCGACCTCCAAGTTTGCGGCGCGGATGGCATTGACGATCTTATCGATGTCAAAGACAACCTCGGTGCCGCTGCGCTTGATGATCTTCATCCTCTTGCCTCTTTCGCGTCGTAGTCTCATTGCGCTTCAGAGCCAAACGATGCCCGGCAGGGCTTGCCCCGTCTTGCGGCGCCGTCGCGCAATCTGTGTTCTCGATAAACCATAAGCCTCAATGCGGACACTCCCAGGAGCCGATCAAGCGGCTCAAGGACACGTTCAAAAGAGGCAGTTAAGGTCTTCGTTCTCTGTCCGCCATCTATCATACGACAAAGAGGCATCTATATCCTGTATTCTTTTTTTAGGTTAAACACAACATATAGTGTTTCAGCAGGTCAAAGCAATTGGTCATTTTGCAGACGCATTAAAAATGAGGGGTTCTTGGCAAGTCGGTAAAACGTTACCAGCACGGCTACCTGCATGGCAGTTATAAAACCCCCTTAGTTAGGCCGCTGACAAATCCTACCAAAACCAAGCCGCTCACGCCAAAAGAATCCAAAAGATTATGCTTGACCAACATGTTGCGGTCGTGCCTTGCCGAGCCTCATGCAACCGCGGCACGAATCCTTGAAAGATATGTGTATGCAAACGGAGAAGATGAGAGTTTCCTCGGATGACTGCTGAGAAGCATCCCGGAAGATCAAAAACTCGAAATTTGGTGACGTATTTGGCGACCAAAACAAAACAGCTCAGGGGCTAAGCCTCTGAGCTGCGAACATTTGGTGGGCGTTAGAAGATTTGAACTTCTGACCTCTTCCGTGTCAGGGAAGCGCTCTCCCCCTGAGCTAAACGCCCAAATGGAGCGGACAACGGGGCTCGAACCCGCGACCCCAACCTTGGCAAGGTTGTGCTC
>URUW01000246.1 GCA_900551205.1 uncultured Collinsella sp.
CAAGACCCTCTCCGATTGCGTCGACACCATGATCGTCATTCCTAACGATAAGCTGCTCGACATCGCCGAGAAGAAGACCACCATGCTCGAGGCCTTCGCGATTGCCGATGGCGTCCTTTCCCAGGGCACCCAGGGCATCACCGACCTCATCACCGTCCCCGGTATCATCAACCTGGACTTCGCCGATGTTAAGACCATCATGAAGCAGGCCGGTACCGCCATGATGGGTATCGGTACCTCTTCTGGGGATACTCGTGCCGTCGACGCTGCCCAGCAGGCCATCTCCAGCCCGCTGCTCGAGAGCTCCATCGATGGTGCCACGCGCGTGCTGCTCTCCATCGCCGGTTCCAAGGACCTGGGCATCCAGGAGATCAGCGACGCCGCCGACGTTGTCGCCAACGCCGTCGACCCCGAGGCCAACATCATCTTCGGTACCGTTGTCGACGAGTCCCTGGGCGATCAGGTGCGTATCACCGTCATCGCTACGGGCTTCTCCGACTCCAACGTCAACCGTCAGGATGAGCTCTTTGCTGCTCAGCAGTCTCAGAGCAAGGCCGCTGCCTCCGCTGAGCCGCAGCGCACCGCCCCGGCTGCCAGCCCGGCTCAGGCCGCTCCGACCCGCAACGTCGGTGGTACCGAGCTGCCCAACTTTGGCAACGACCAGTTCGAGCTTCCCGACTTCCTGAAGCGCGGTAGCTTCTAGTTCGTTTTTCTCAACGACCTGCACGGGGTGTGTCCATTTGGATGCACCCCGTTTTGTTTCTCGTTTGTAAACGAAAGCCTCCAATCTCCTTACGTTCCCTTTACGTTTGGTCCCTACCGCTGCGGGTATCCTTTTAAGGAAGTATGACAGCCGTATAAACGCGGACTGCGCGGCGACGCCGCGGTACTTGTGTTATTAGGAGGCTTTAGTATGGCAGCACGTGCGGACAACGTTTCGCGTGTCGACCATGATGGAGTTACGTTGGTGGAGGGCGCGACATCCGATGTCCGCTTTGCCTTTACCGAGCGCACCGGTGGCGTTTCTGAAGATGCGTACTCCTCGCTCAACCTGGGCTCGCATGTAGGCGATGACCCCTTTGCTGTTCAAGAAAATCGTCGTCGAGCGCTCGAAGCTATGGGCGCCACTGAGTGCGAGCATAATCTGCTCGTGCCCAATCAGGTACATGGTGACCATATCGTTACGGTGACTTCGAACGGTGCCGACGATCTTGAGGCTGTTCGCGAGCAGATTGCCGAGGGCTGCGATGCCATCGTCTGTACGGCCCATGACGTGCCCGTGCTGCTCTGCTTTGCCGACTGCGTTCCCGTGGTGCTGGTGGCCCCTGGCGGATTTGCCGTGGTGCACTCCGGTTGGAAGGGCACGATTGCACGTATTTCTGCCAAGGCGTGCCAGGCGCTTTGCGATGCTGCCGGCTGCGATGCGAGCGACGTTTCCGCCTATATCGGCCCCCATATCTTGGCTGACGAATATGAGGTTTCCCAGGAACTCATGGATCGCTTTGCCGTCGAGTTCTCTTGCATCGATGCGAGTGCCTCTCGTATGCTCGATCTTTCCGCTGCCATTTGTGAGGCGCTGGTAGATGACGGTGTGGACGCGGATAATATCGTGGATACCCAGCTTTCGACTGTGCGTCAGAACGACCGCTTTTATTCCTACCGTAACGAGGACGGCACCTGTGGGCGCCATGCTGCGATCGGCGTGATGCTATGAGAAAGATCGTATCGGTCCTGAGCGCCGCTGTGCTTACGCTTACGCTGTGCGCCTGTTCTTCGGGATCTTCTACCTCTTCCATTACCGTGGCCGGCTCCACGACCTGCCTTCCTATCGCCGAGATTGCGGCAGAGGGCTTTAAGGAGGAGACCGGCATCGACGTGCTCGTTTCCGGTTTGGGCTCTTCCGCTGGCATCGAAGCCGTCAGCGCTGGCACGGCCGATATCGCCAGCTCCTCCCGTGGACTCAATGCCGACGAACAGGATCTGGGCCTGACTCCCATCGTCATTGCCCACGACGGTATCGCGGTCATCGTGAACGACGATAACCCGGTCGATAACCTCTCGACCGAGCAGCTCCGCGATATCTATGCCGGCAAGATTACTAATTGGAAAGAGGTCGGTGGCGAGGACCTGAAGATTCAGGTCATCAACCGAGACGAGGCATCCGGCACGCGTGAAGCATTCCGCACCATCGTGATGGACGGCACCCCGTTCGATCGCCGCTCGGCCGTTCTTTCGGGCACGGGCCAGGTGCGCGACGTGGTATCTCGTTCGCACGGTGCCATTGGCTACATTTCGCTGGGCTTCGTCGATAGCCTCAACGCCAAGACCTCGGTCAAGGCCGTCTCGGTCAATCATGTTGAGGCGTCCGAGAAGACGGTCGCGAGCGGCGGCTATCCCATCTCACGCGACCTTTACTTCTTTGTGAAGGGTGCGCCTTCGCAGCAGGCGCAGGATTACATCGACTATGTGACGTCCGAAAAGATGGACAAGCAGATTCGCGAGGCGGGCTTTATCCCCGTCACCAACGACGAGAAGGGGA
>URUW01000247.1 GCA_900551205.1 uncultured Collinsella sp.
CTCGTTTGCGCTTTTGGGGTTTGCCTACGAGCTCCATGGTTGCGATGGCTATGTCTTCGGCTGCGTGGGGGCGGCGTAGTACTTCGCCGTTGATGAGTAGCGCTTTGAGTGATTCGGGATGGTCGTGCAAGTGACGTAGGGTAACGATGAGTTCTCGTGCCGTGGTGACGTGCATGCTGGCTCCCATGCCGGTGAGCATCGTGGTGTTGGCCTTTTCCTGGCCGTATGATTTGCCCAGCAGGATCATCGGCAGATGTGCGCATAGGCACTCGGTGACCGTGAGTCCGCCCGATTTGAGAATTGCCAGGTCGCAGCCGTGCATGAGGGCCGCCATGTCGTCGACATAGTCCAGCACCGTGACATTTTCGAGCTTCATGGCATCGAAGAGTGTCTTGAGGCGGGCGGCGTATTCCTTATCCTTGCCCGGCAAAAAGACAAAGTGCATGTCTTCGAAGCTGCGTAGGAAGGGGAGGGTGCGGTCCATCTCCGCGCGAAAGCGAACGTACGGTTGAGGCAAGCTGGCACCGGCCATTACCAGCACGACGGTCTTGTCGGTGGGGAGGTTGAACTTAGCTAGCTCTTCTTCGCGATCATAATCCGTGTCGAATCCGGCGCGAATAGGAATGCCGGTAATGCGAATCTTTGTCTCGAGCACCTTGCGCGGACGCAGCGTTTCGGCCATAAATTCGTTGGCAACACAGAATAAATCGGTGTCCTTGTGGGGCCACCATCCCTCGACTTCGTAGTCGGTCGGTACGCAGATGACCGGATAATCGATACCCGTAATTACGCGGGCGCCCACGGCAACATTGGCTGCTGTGATGTGCGTTGCAACCACGGCTATGGGCCTGCGGCTACGAATATATTCGTTGAAGGCGGGGAACATAATTCGCGACCATGCCGTTCCGCCACCCCAGAGAAGATGTCCCGTAAGCGTATATCGCCAGGTCAGGTCGTAAATGGGGCGCGTGGCTCCCGTAAAAGAAGCCGCGGTCTTATTACCGTCGAATTTAATACGTCCAAAATCAAGGATATCGAGCACTTCAATCTCAACATCCTCGGGGATGCCATTGGTGCCGCGGATGAGGTCGAATGCCTGCGCAATCGCATTTGCGGCGGCCTTGTGGCCCGAGCCGACCGAGGCGTGCACGATGGTCACGAGAGGTTTTTGCTGAGCCGAGAGCGTGGTTTTCTTCGATTGGGGAGTGCTGAGCGTAAGCAGGGGAGCGTCGTCGCTCGTCTGCGTCTGATCCATCGATAACTCCCCTTCAGCTTTGTAATACGGATTTATCATTGTAGTGCATGAGTGTCACGTTTGCTTAAATTTGGGTATGAGCGCAAAGAACGTCAATGTTTCGACGAAAGGACGCTTCATGACTACCGATAAGCCGATTATCGGTGGCGGCCCCGCGGGCTATGCTGCCGCCATTTATGCTGCGCGTGCCAACCTGACGACGACCGTGATTGAGCAGGGCATGTCGGGAGGGCAGATCGCCACAACCAATGAGGTCGAGAACTATCCGGGTTTCCCGCTCCTGAGTGGCGCCGAACTCGGCGAGCGTTTTCAGCAGCATGCAGAGGGCCTGGGAGCACAGGTTACATGGAGCATGGTTACGGGTATCGATTGCGATGCCGATGCAGCGTTGTTTACGGTGCATCACGATATGGGCGATACGCTGGCCTCGAGCGTTATCGCTTGCATGGGTGCCACGCCGCGTCCGGCAGGTTTCGCAGGCGAGGATACGTATCGCGGTCGTGGCGTTTCATATTGCGCAACATGTGACGGCATGTTTTTCCGCGGCAAGCAGGTTTTTGTAATCGGTGGTGGCAATTCGGCATGCGAAGAGGCGCTGTTCCTGTCCGACATTGCCAACAGTGTGACCATCGTGCTGCGCCGCGACCAGTTCCGTGCGCCCGATGGTGTTGTTCAGAAAGTACTCGCAAAGGACAATATTACAGTTAGGTACCAAACTAGTATTGTGGAGCTATCGGGCGAAGCCATGCCAACGACGATTACCTTTAAGGACAATGCATCCGGCGAGACTCATACCGAGTCATTTGAGCCCGGCTCGTTTGGCATCTTTGTCTTTACCGGAACGCAGCCCCATACCGAGCTTGTTGAGCATCTAGTCGATCTGGCGCCTGATGGCGGCATTCTGACTGATGAATCCATGGCCACCCGTACACCTGGTCTATTTGCCGCTGGCGACATCCGTTCCAAGCGCTTACGCCAGGTTGTGACCGCCGTTTCTGATGGAGCCATAGCGGCAACCAGCGCATACGCTTTCCTTCGCGCATAAGTACGATAATATATCTTATGTAAGGTTGATATCTTTAAATATAGTGGTTGGACGGTGCATCAATGTACAGTCCAACCACTTTTACTTGGCGGTTATGTGGTATGCAAAACTAGATAACCTAGAATACAATATAGAAAATGAACGGAGGACCCCTATGAACTACGTCAAACATGTTATCCCGATGTCTGATACATCGGTCAGCATTAAGCCCGAGGATATTCAGCC
>URUW01000248.1 GCA_900551205.1 uncultured Collinsella sp.
TTTTCGTTTGAAAAACCATCCCGCCAATGCCTTATCTGTATAGCCCAAATGAGCCGAGCTGCTAGAATATCGAACTGTATGGATAACTATCATTCAACCGTTATGGGAGGATACGTGAACCGCACCAAAATCGCGCAGCTCTATGCCGATGCCGAGTCGCTCGGCGGCCAGACCGTCACCGTCGCCGGCTGGGTCAAGTCCGTCCGCGACATGAAGAACTTTGGCTTTGTCACGCTCAACGACGGCAGCTGCTTCCGCGACCTGCAAGTCGTCATGAACCGCGAGGCACTCGACAACTACGACGAGATCGCCCATCAAAACGTCTCGGCCGCACTCATTTGCACCGGCACCGTCAAGCTGACCCCCGATGCACCCCAGCCTTTCGAGCTTTCTGCCACCTCCATCGAGGTCGAGGGCGTCAGCGCCCCGGATTACCCGCTGCAGAAGAAGCGCGCAACCGTCGAGTTCCTGCGCACCCAGCAGCACCTGCGCCCGCGCACTAACCTGTTCCGCGCCGTGTTCCGCATCCGCTCTGTCGCGGCTGCCGCCATCCACCGCTTCTTCCAGGAGCAAGGCTTTGTCTACGTCAACACCCCCATCATCACCACGAGCGACTGCGAGGGTGCCGGCGAGATGTTCCGCGTGACCACGCTTGACCCCAAAAACCCGCCCCTCACCGAGTCCGGCGAGGTCGACTGGAGCCAGGACTTCTTTGGCAAGCACGCGAGCCTTACCGTGTCCGGCCAGCTCAATGCCGAGAACTTTGCCATGGCCTTTGGCGACGTGTACACCTTTGGCCCCACCTTCCGCGCCGAAAACTCCAACACCACGCGCCACGCCGCCGAGTTTTGGATGATCGAGCCCGAGATGGCCTTTGCCGACCTGAACGACTACATGGATAACGCCGAGGCCATGCTCAAGTACGTCCTTAAGGACGTTATGGCCACCTGCCCCGACGAGCTCAACATGCTCAACAAGTTTGTGGACAAGGGCCTGATCGAGCGCCTGGACCATGTGGCAAACTCCGACTTTGCCCGCGTTACCTACACCGAGGCCGTCGAAATCCTGGAGCAGGCCGTCGCCGCCGGTCACAAGTTTGACTACCCCGTGAGCTGGGGCATCGACCTGCAGACCGAGCACGAGCGCTTCCTGACCGAGGAGCACTTTAAGCGCCCGACCTTCGTGACCGACTACCCGGCCGAGATCAAGGCCTTCTACATGCGCATGAACGAGGACGGCAAGACCGTCGCCGCCGCCGACTGCCTGGTTCCCGGTATCGGCGAGATTATCGGCGGCTCCCAGCGCGAGGAGCGCCTGGATCTGCTCGAGGCCCGCATCAAGGACCTGGGCATGAATCCCGAGCAGTACAAGTACTACCTTGACCTGCGCCGCTACGGTTCCTGCAAGCACGCCGGCTACGGTCTGGGCTTCGAGCGCTTGGTCATGTATCTGACCGGCGTGGGCAACATTCGCGACGTCCTGCCGCACCCGCGCACCGTGGGCAACGCCGACTTCTAATCGCCACAGCGCCACCAAACGCGTTCCAGCGCATCACGCCAGCGCCTCTCGGCAAGCCGAGGGGCGCTTTTTTCAACAGCATCCGTCAAGCTTTTGGCAAGTTTTTGGTCAGTTGGGCAGGGCTGTTGAAAACTCGACCCGCCGCTGGCCGACGGCTACCGACCGCCCAGGGCGTCCTGCACCCCTGGGAAAGCCCCGCGTCCTAGGCTCCATACCG
Organism: uncultured Collinsella sp.; assembly: GCA_900551205.1. Taxonomy (GTDB): domain Bacteria; phylum Actinomycetota; class Coriobacteriia; order Coriobacteriales; family Coriobacteriaceae; genus Collinsella. The sequence goes on from URUW01000248.1 coordinate 1,736, forward strand.
TCGCCACCCAAAACGGAAAGGACGTGGGCGCCATGACCGAAACCGCTGTTGAAACTTACGAGACCACGACGAGGGGCGCCGCCTCGATGGCAGCCTATCGCGCCGTTCGCATCCTGCAACTATTAAGCGAAAACACCGGTGAGGACAAGGCCATGCTTTCCGATGAGTTGATCCGGCGCCTCGCCCATCCCGACGACCCCGCCCGCATGCCCATCTCGGCGGCGCGGCGCAGCATCTACACCGCCATCTCCGCACTTCGCCATGCCGGATACGAAATTGAGTACAAGCGCGGCGTGGGGTATCGGCTCTTGACCCGTCCGCTCACCGACGAAGAGATCATCCGACTCCACGGCATGGTCATGCGCAACCGCTCTACGCCCATCGCCATTCGAAAAAGCATGGCGCAGCACCTGGTCGCCATGGCGAGTGCCGACGTTCGCGGCTACCTCGATGCACCCGAGCCTCCAAGCGCAGGCGGCAAATCCACCAAGGCCACACGCACGCCCGTCAAGCGCATCGATGCCTGCGAGCTCATCGAGCAGGCCATCGACCACGGAACCACGGTGAGTTTTGATATTTCGAGTGTCACGGCACGCGGAGAGGTCGAAGTGGCACGGATGACACTCCGTCCCTTTGCCATCAAGCAACGAGACGGCATCTCGTATTTGCTGGGAACGGTCTATGACGCGCGAGGCGCCGATGACACGTTGCGTACCGTAGAGATCGGCCGAATGAGAAACGTCACCACACGTC
>URUW01000249.1 GCA_900551205.1 uncultured Collinsella sp.
AGCAGTGGTCACGAGCTTACGCTGCGGCAGCTTGCCCTCGAGCGTCTCGGACACGGGGACGGTGGGGTCGCCGGCGCCGGTGACACGCATGGCCTGGTACACGTAGCTGCGGCCCGACAGCGGGTCGCGGATGGCACCGCCCACGCAGGTGGCGGCACCGCCGAAGGGCTCGATCTCGGTCGGGTGGTTGTGGGTCTCGTTCTTAAAGAGGAACAGCCAGTCCTGGTCCTCGCCGTCGACATCGACCTTCACCTTGACGGTGCAGGCGTTGATCTCCTCGGACTCGTCGACATCGGTCATGACGCCGGTCTTCTTGAGGTACTTGGCGCCGATGGTGCCCATGTCCATGAGGCAGACGGGCTTGGTGTCGCGACCGAGTTTGTGGCGCATCTCCATGTAGCGGTCGAAGGCCTGTTGCACCACGGCGTCGTCGATCGTCACGTCGTCCAGGACGGTGCCGAAGGTGGTGTGGCGGCAGTGATCGGACCAGTAGGTGTCGATCACGCGGATCTCGGTGATGGTGGGGTCGCGATCCTCATCGCGGAAGTACTGCTGGCAGAAGGCGATGTCCGCCTCGTCCATGGCAAGGCCGCGCTCGGAAATAAAGGCGGCAAGGCCGGCTTCGTCGAGCTCGCGGAAACCGTCGAGCACCTCGACGGGCTGGGGCTCGGGGGTCTCCATGTACAGCGTCTCGGGCAGGTCGAGCGAGGCGATGCGCGCCTCGACGGGGTTCACCACGTAGTGCTTGATGGCATCAATGGCGGCCTCGTCCAGAGCGCCCGAGATCATATAGACCTTGGCGGAGCGCACGGCGGGGCGCTCGCCCTGGCTGATGAGCTGCACGCACTCGCTGGCGGAGTCGGCGCGCTGGTCAAACTGGCCAGGCAGGAATTCGACGGCAAAGACGGCGCCATCGCTTGCGGGGAGCTCGTCGTAGGTCACATCGACCTGGGGCTCGCTAAAGACGGTCGGCACGCAGGACCGGAAAAGCTCCTTGTCGATGCCCTCGACGTCGTAGCGGTTGATAATCCTCAGGGCCTCGATGCCCTTGATGCCGAGAATTTCGGTCAGCTCGCCCTTGAGCTGCTGAGCCTCGACGTCGAACCCGGGTTTCTTCTCCACGTAGATACGAGAGACCATTGGTTCCTGCCTTCCTGATCGGTTGGGCGTACGGTACGGTATGCGGCAGCGGTCGGTTTGCGGGGTCTGCCCTGCGGTCGCCTTGAGCCACATATTTGTAAACCTCACTATGATACGACAGCTCGCGGCGCGTTGAGGACGGCGAGGGTGCTACAGTGAAGCGCAAACAAGAGAAAGGCATCACATGGCATTCGTTTCGCTCGCCATCATCGCACTCGTGGCCTTTGCGAGTCCTTTTATCGCCTCGGCGATTCCCGGAAAACCCGTTCCCGAGACGGTCTTTTTGCTCGTGCTCGGCGCGGTACTGGGACCCCATATGCTCGGCGTCATCCATGTAGATGCTGAGGTCTCGCTGGTGTCCGAGCTGGGCCTGGCCTTTTTGTTCCTGCTTGCCGGCTTTGAGATCGACCCCAAGAGCATCACGGGCGTCGAGGGGCGCTACGGCTTGGCGACGTGGGTCGTCACGTTTGGTATCGCCTGGCTTGCCGTGCGCTTTACCCCGTGGTTCTCAGTCAGTCATTTCGACGGTATCGCCGTGACGCTTGCCCTCACTTCGACGGCGCTCGGTACGCTTGTGCCCATCATGCGTGAGCGCTCGCTCACCGGCACGCGCGTGGGCGACTCGATTCTCGCGTATGGCACTTGGGGCGAGCTCGGTCCCGTGCTCGCCATGTCGGTGCTGTTGTCTGCCCGCACTGGCATCCAAACGCTCGTTATCCTTGGCTTGTTTGCGGTGGTTTGCGTGTTGCTGGCCGTGGTCCCGAGCCGCTCCAAGCGCGTCGGCAGCCGCTTCTTTGCATTTGTTGAGGAGCGCGCCGATACCACGTCGCAGACCTTCGTGCGCCTGACGGTGCTCATCCTGGTCACGCTCGTGGCATTCTCGGCTGTCTTTGATCTCGACATCGTGTTGGGTTCTTTTGCCGCTGGCTTTGTCCTGCGCTATATCATCCCCGAGGGCAACCATACGCTCGAGACCAAGCTCGACGGTCTGGCCTACGGTTTTTTGATTCCGGTGTTCTTTACCGTGTCGGGCGCAAAGATCGACCTGACGGCCGTGGCGTCGCGCCCGGGCTTGCTCGCGGGCTTTATCGTGGCGTTGTTGATTATTCGTGCCGTGCCCATTCTTATTTCCATGAGCATTTGTCCTGCGACGCGCGATGTGTCGGCGTATGGTCGCATTACCGTGGCCCTGTACTGCACCACGGCGCTGCCGATCATCGTTGCCGTTACGAGCGTTGCCGTCAACGCGGGCGCGCTGTCGCAAGATATTGCGTCGGTCATGGTTGCCGCCGGTGCCATCACGGTGTTCTTGATGCCATTGCTCGCGCAG
>URUW01000250.1 GCA_900551205.1 uncultured Collinsella sp.
CCCTCGGAGTGGAGGCAGTTCTCGGTGTCGTCGAGGTCGACGTCATAGGTGAGGTTGCCGATGTTGGGGTTGAGCGAGGCGATATCGTCAGTGAGCCTCATGGCGATCCACTGATGGCCGGAAAGCGCTGCAAACAACCAGGTCTCGTTGTTGTCGGCAATGATGATCTGGTCGTTGGAGCAGACGCCCTGCTCGTCAATCAGGCTGCCGAGGAGCTCGACACCCTCGCGGGCCGTGGCACTCTCGCCCAGAATGACGCTGGCGTAGTTGTATTCGCCAATGCCAGTCTCCTCGGTGATGGGGTCGGCCTCTTCGGCCTTCTCGTTATAGGAGGTGCTCAACGTGGCAGAGCAGGAGACGCCCTTCTCGTTGATGCCTGCCTCGGAATATGCGTCGTAGCGATCTTCCCACTGCGAGGGGTTGTCGCGAACGAAGGTGTAGCGGTAGGTTGCGCCCTTGGACTTGTACTCAAAACCGGACTCGACCGAGGTGTACTCGTTGCCGTCCTTGTGTGCGGGCTCAATGCCAAAGTGCTTGATGTAGCGCGGACCGAAGTCCTCGGAACGGCCGTAGTACGTGTTGCCGTCTGCCGTGAGCTTGCTGCCCATGTAGATCTGGGTGCAGGCGAGTGCCGAAGTCGGCATGGCCATGATAGCCGCTGCTCCAAACGCAAGGCCGCAGCCGAGCTTCTTGAGCGTGTTGACAGGATGAGTAAACCTCATAATCCCTCCCAACTGTTGAAACCCCGCGAAACCGTACGGAGTTTCAGCTAATAAATACATCTATTAGCCTATAGGAAGTCTAAAGAGTATTCATCTATTTCGATGAAATACTCGATGAGCGTCCTAAAATATGCGATGAACGGATAAGAATACTCATTATGTAGCTTTACTTAAATAAAGGCACCCTGCAATTACTCTACCTGAATAAAGCACCTTGCACGGGGCGCAAAGAAAAATCCCCCGCTGTTTGGCAAATGCATAAACAACGGGGGAGACGATGATTGGATGAATATCATACCAATGTGGAATTACTTCTTCCGGCGGTGGATAACGTTAATCGCATAGCCGATGAGCATGGCCAAAACGATGACGATAAAGCCGAGCAGGGGATTGTCGTTCATGGGGTCCTCCTATTTTCCGAGTGGGGAGAATTCGTCGACGATGAGGTCGAGGCATTGCGGAAGTGCGCGGGCTCCAAAGACGCCCGAGTTGCTGGAGATGATTTCGCCATCGAACTGCATGCCCAGCGACGGGGTGCAGGTGATCTTGGCTTCTTTGGTCTGGATGATCTTAAACTGCGGACGGCCGAGCACCTTGCCGGCGGGGTCGAGCGCGGCGGTGATCACGGTAGGCAGCAGCTGCACGGTGCGCACGGGTTCGATGACCGCAATGTCGACCATGCCGTCGTTCATGCGGCAGTTGGGGAACAGGTTGATGTCGTTTTGGATGACCGAGGTGTTGCCGGCCATGCAGCAGATGCCATCGAGCTCCTCGACAATGCCGTCATGCTCGATGGTAAAGTGCGCCACCGTGGGGTTGGGCGTGGCGAGCGCGGAGAGGAAGTAGGCGATCTCGCCGATGTCGTTTTTGGTAGGGGCGGCCTTCATCATGATCTCGGCGTCGAAGCCCAAGCCGGCGATGATGATAAAGCCGTGGCGCTTTTCGTTGCCGTTCTCGTCGAGCCAAAAGAGCTCGCCCATGTCCACTTTGACCGTGCGACCGGCACGGCAGGCCTTGGCAAGTGCCGCTGCCTCGGGGGCATTACCGATGTTGTTAAAGAACAGGCAGGCTGTGCCGGAGGGGAAGACGAGCGTGGGGACGCCGCATCCGCGCATTTGGTCGAGTACGTTGGAGACGGTGCCGTCGCCGCCCGAAATCACCACGCGATCAAACTCGCGCACGTCTGCCACGGCGTCTTCGGGTTCCATGCCATCGCCGATAAAACGCATCACGACCTCGTCGCCGCCCTGCGCGAGGGCGTGCGTGAATGCGTAGATTTCATCTGAGCTGGGGCCCGATGCCGGGTTGTGGATGATAAGGCAGCGCATACTTACGTTCCCGTTCTGTGACTAACCGAGTATAGTTGTAAGGCAATGCCGATATCCTACCCGTGTTTTTCGGGCCTAACCTTATTCGATGGGTTGATATGTACATTTCCACACATCAGGCTCTACTCGACTTTTGTCAGCGCGCCCGTGAGTTTGACGCGATTGCCGTCGATACCGAGTTTTTGCGCGAGCGCACGTTCCATCCGCGCCTGTGCCTGGTCCAGATTGCCACTCCTGCCGAGAGCGTCGCGGTTGATCCGCTGGTGATCGACGACCTGTCTCCCTTGGCCGAACTCATGGCCGACGAGAGCGTGACCAAGGTGTTCCATGCTTGCTCGCAGGACATGGAAGTTATGCTTCATACCGTAGGCGTGTTGCCGCGTCCGATTTTTGACACGCAGGTGGCCGCC
>URUW01000251.1 GCA_900551205.1 uncultured Collinsella sp.
TCTCGGAAGGCACGTGCAGACCTTTCGTCATGGCCTCCTACCTTTCTTTCGGGCCTTTCGGCCGAATCTCTCAGCACCCTTCCGTAACGGGTGCTGCTTACTGACAGCTCTAGTTATATCCAAATTCCAACCGCAATTCCACCTCGCCCCCGAACGGTCAACAAAGTTCGATGAACGGTATATCGAATATGATTCCCCCATAATGCACTTCGGCGTTCTAAAGTAGCTTTTCTAAGGTAAACGCTCTTTTTTCTCAAAAATCATTCGCAATTACAACTCCAATCTTTCGATTAAGAATTGCATATCTACAACGGTTTTATGTATATAAATGACGCTTGTTTACGTTTCTGCCTGTATTCGATGATATTCAGCTATCTATCATTCTTATTCACACATACTCAGCAGTTGAGTGAGGATCTAGACCGTTTTTCGCAACGCGACGGGCGTCAGCTCTATGGCTTGACAGCGTAAGAAGTAGGTTAAGATACCGTTCGCACAATACGTCCGTGCCACAAGTCGACTAAATTGAGACAATAGTGAATAGTGTTAGGCAACCGTCCCCTGCGGGGACTGAACGGACAGATGCATATGCCGAGCAAAATCGAAAAAAAGCAAGCCGCCGCAAAGCTGCGCAAACCGCCGCGCGACTTCTCGTACACGCAGAACCGAGAGCTCAGCTGGCTGCGCTTTGATAACCGTGTGCTTGACGAAGCCTTCGACGAGACCGTTCCGCTGTTCGAGCGTCTAAAGTTCGTGTCGATTTTCGAGTCTAACCTCGACGAGTTTCTCATGGTGCGCGTGGGCGGCCTGTCCGATCTGGCGGAGCTCAAAAAACAGCCTGTCGACAACAAGAGCAATATGACCGCCTCCGAACAGGTCGATGCTGTCATGACCGAAATGCCCGGGCTCCTTACCCGATGGGAGTCCATCTTTAAGAGCATCGAGGGCAAGCTCGACACCCTAGGCGTTCACCGCGCTCGCATCGATTCGCTTACGCCCGAGGAGCGCACCTTTGTCACCCGCTACTTCCAGGCCTACGTGTCGCCGGTCATCTCGCCGCTGGTGATCGACCCGCGCCACCCCTTCCCCAACCTGCGCAACGGCGCGCTCTACCTGGCCTGCGGCTTGGACGGCGTCACCGACGAGGAAAGTCTGCTGGGCCTGATCGAGATTCCCGCCTCGATGAACCGCGTGGTCGAGATCCCCTCGCCCACCGGCACCTACTCCTACATTCTGCTCGAGGACGTCATCCTCGCCTGCCTGGACAGCTGCTTTGGCTCCTATAAGCCGCTCGACCGCGCGCTCATCCGCGTCACACGCAATGCCGATATCGACCCGGACGGCGAGGGCGTCGAGGAGGAAGAGGATTACCGCCAGCACATGAAGCGTATCCTCAAGAAGCGCCTGCGCCTGCAGCCGGTAGTGCTCGCCGTCTCGGGCTCACTCGAAAAAGCGACGCTCAAGACTATCCGCAAGGCGCTCGAGCTCCCGCGTCGCTCGGTCTTTACCTGCGATATCCCGCTCAACCTGGGCTATGTCTTTGGCATCGAGGGCAAGATTCCCGAGCACCTGCGCAACGAGCTGCTCTTTACGCCGTTTAAGCCGCAGCCCAATCCCACCATCGATATGACCCGCTCCATCCGCGAGCAGGTACTTCAGCACGACAAGCTGCTCTTTTATCCCTATGAGGCTATGAACCCCTTCCTGGATCTGGTGCACGAGGCCGCCTACGACCCCGAGTGCATCTCACTGCGCATCACGCTCTACCGCGTGGCCAAGCAAAGCCGCCTGTGCGAGTCGCTGATCGATGCCGCCGAGAACGGCAAAGAGGTCATGGAGCTCCGCGCCCGCTTTGACGAGCAGAACAACATCGAGTGGGCCGAGCGTCTGGAAGAGGCAGGCTGCACCGTCATCTACGGCTCCGAAGGCTTTAAGTGCCACTCCAAGATCTGCCAGCTCACCTATCGCGAGGGCATGGCGCTTACACGCCTGACGCTGTTGGGCACCGGCAACTTTAACGAGAAGACGGCCAAGCTCTACAGCGACTTTATGCTCATGACCGCCCACCCCGGCATCGGCGAGGACGCCAACTTGTTCTTCCGCAACCTGTCGCTGGGCAACCTGCGCGGCGATTACCGCTTCCTGGGCGTGGCGCCCGTGGGCCTCAAGCCGCTCATCATGCGCGGCCTGGATCGCGAGATCCAGCGCGCCCTCGCTGGCGAGCCAGCCCGTGTGTTCTTTAAGCTCAACTCGCTCACCGACCGCGAGGTCATCGACAAGATCGCCGAGGCATCGTGTGCAGGAGTCCGCGTGGACATGATCATCCGCGGCATCTCATGCCTCAAGCCCGGCGTTCCGGGCAAGACCGAGAACGTGCATGTCCGTTCTATCGTCGGACGCTTTTTGGAGCATGCACGCGTTTACGCCTTTGGCGTGGACTCGGACATGATCTAT
>URUW01000252.1 GCA_900551205.1 uncultured Collinsella sp.
GGAGGGGCGGGGCATAAGGTTTATCGCGAGTTCCGCACGAGCCGAAGGCCACTTAATGTGGCCTTCGTGCGAGCAGGACTGCCCGAGCAGGAAACCTTATGCCCCGCCCCTCCGGAGCCACACGGGAGGCATCGCTAAGTTATCCCCCGGCATTCAGAAAATCTAAGTGCCAAAAAATAAGATTTTTTGACTCCGTGTTGTATAACCCGCCATTCGTGGGTACCATTCAACGCGTACGCAAACAAAAAGGGTTAATTCGCGTGGCATAACCACGCGGCCCAAAAAGGAGGAGACAAGCATGTCGTCTTTGAAGCCGCTTGCAGATCGTGTTCTGGTCAAGCCCGACGAGGCCGAGCAGAAGACCGCTTCTGGTCTGTATATCGCCAGCAACGCCCAGGAGAAGCCGCAGCGCGGCACCATCGTTGCCGTTGGTGCCGGCAAGGTCAACGACAAGGGTGAGCGCATCCCCATGGACGTCAAGGTCGGTGACGTTGTCATCTACGGTAAGTTCGGTGGCAACGAGGTCAAGGTCGACGGCGAGAAGTATCTGCTGATGCGCGCCGACGACATCTACGCTGTTGTCGAGGCCTAGTCTCGTCAGAATCTCTGATTCGTCTTTGAACGCGCCCGCCGCATAGGACTCGGAAGCGGCGACGCGAGTCACGTTTCTTTTGGAGGATTACCTACCATGGCAAAGAACATTACGTTCAACACCGATGCCCGCGCTAAGCTCGCCAAGGGTGTCAACACTCTGGCCGACGCCGTTACCGTCACCATGGGCCCCAAGGGTCGCTACGTTGCTCTGCAGCGCACGTTTGGTGCCCCGACCATCACCAACGACGGCGTTTCCGTCGCCAAGGAGATTGAGCTCGAGGACAACATCGAGAACATGGGTGCCCAGCTGGTGAAGGAGGTCGCCACCAAGACCAACGACACCGTGGGTGACGGCACCACCACCGCAACCCTGCTCGCTCAAGCCATCGTCAACGACGGTCTGCGCAACGTCGCCGCCGGCGCCAACCCGCTGGCCATCCGTCGCGGCATCGACAAGGCCGTCAACGCCGCCGTCGCCGAGATGAAGAAGCAGGCTAAGCCGGTCGAGACCAAGGAGCAGATTGCTTCCGTCGGTACCATCTCTGCCGGTGACCCCGAGGTCGGCGAGAAGATTGCCGAGGCCATGGAGGTCGTGGGCAAGGACGGCGTCATCACCGTCGAGGATTCCCAGACGTTCGATATCACCATCGACACCGTCGAGGGCATGCAGTTCGACAAGGGCTATGTCTCCGCTTACTTCGTCACGGATAACGACCGCATGGAGGCCGTGATGAAGGATCCGTACATCCTCATCACCGACCAGAAGATCTCCAGCGTTCAGGACATCATGCCCGTTCTCGAGGCTGTCCAGCGCGCTGGCCGTGGCCTGCTCATTATCGCTGAGGACATCGATGGCGAGGCTCTGCCGACCCTCGTCCTCAACAAGATCCGTGGCGCCCTCAACGTCTGCGCCGTCAAGGCCCCGGGCTACGGCGATCGCCGCAAGCGCATCTTGGAGGACATCGCCGTCCTCACCGGTGGCCAGGCTGCTCTGGACGAGCTGGGCGTGAAGGTCGCTGACATCACCGCCGATATGCTTGGTACCGCTAAGTCCGTCACTATCTCCAAGGACAACACCGTCGTCGTCGGCGGCGCTGGCTCCAAGGAGGCCATCGACGCCCGCATCGCTCAGATCAAGGGCGAGATGGAGAACACCACCTCTGACTTCGACCGCGAGAAGCTCCAGGAGCGCCTGGCCAAGCTCTCCGGTGGCGTTGCCGTCATCAAGGTCGGCGCTGCTACCGAGTCCGAGCTCAAGGAGATCAAGCATCGCGTCGAGGACGCTCTGCAGGCTACCCGCGCTGCTGTCGAGGAGGGCATTGTCGCCGGTGGCGGCGTCGCCTTCATGGACGCTGCTCCTGCACTCGACGCCGTTGAGCTTGACGACCCTGAGGAGAAGATCGGTGTTGACATCGTCAAGAAGGCTCTGACCGCTCCGGTCGCCACCATCGCCAAGAACGCTGGCTTTGAGGGCGCTGTCGTGGTCGACAAGGTTGCCGAGCTGCCCGCCGGCCAGGGTCTCAACTCTGCCAACGGCGAGTGGGGCGACATGATCGAGATGGGCGTCCTCGACCCCGTCAAGGTCAGCCGCGTCACCCTGCAGAACGCTGCTTCTGTCGCCAGCCTGATCCTCATCACCGAGGCTACCGTCTCCGATGTGCCCAAGAACACTCAGCTTGAGGATGCTATCGCTGCTGCTACCGCTGGTCAGCAGGGCGGCGGTATGTACTAAGGCCGACAAGGTCTAGAACTCCCACCGGGAATCCGGGGGCGTGACGGGGGCTTCTCTCCGGAACGTCCTCGGACATGCAAAGAGGCTCCTATTTGGCAAGGTGTTTTTTAGAATCCATTTTGCG
>URUW01000253.1 GCA_900551205.1 uncultured Collinsella sp.
CCACCCTCATCGAGTCTCTCCCCGGTTATGGCAAGGCCAAGGCCGCCAAGATCATGGAGGAGCTCGGTATCTCCGCTACTCGTCGCGTCCAGGGCCTCGGCGTCCGTCAGCGCGAGCAGCTCCTCGAGCAGCTGACCAAATAAGTGAGCGCTCAGGATTCCAAGCTCTTTGTGATTTCTGGACCGTCAGGCGCAGGCAAGGGTACGCTCGTCACTCGTGTGCGCGAGCGCCGCTCGAACCTGGGTCTGACGGTTTCGGCTACCACGCGAGCACCACGCAAAGGTGAGGTCGACGGCGTCAACTACTTTTTTCTGACGCGCGAGGAGTTCGACCGCCGCGTGGCAAACGGTGAGTTTGTTGAGTGGGCCGAGGTCCACGGTAACTGCTACGGCACGTTGGTGAGCGAGGTCACATCCAAGCTCGCCTCTGGCTCGTCCCTGATCTTGGAGATCGATGTCCAGGGCGCCCTGCAGGTGAAGGAGCGTTTTCCCGAGGCCGTGCTGATCTTTATCAAGCCGCCTTCGCTTGAGGTGCTCCGCGAGCGTCTAGTCGGTCGCGGTACCGAGACGCCCGAGACGATTGAGCTGCGTATGGCAAACGCCGCCGATGAGCTTGCCCTTGCCGACCGCTACGACGACGTCGTGGTTAATGACGATCTCGACCGCGCGACCGATGAGCTCGTTCGCGTTCTCGATATGCATGAAAGGATCTGAGGTCCGTGTCCGTTGTAAAGCCTTGCATTGACGATCTTCTGGAGAAGACCGATCACAACCGCTTCCTGCTCGCTTCGCTTGCCTCCAAGCGCGCCTGCGACATCAATAGCATGCTGCGTGGCCAGCACAACCGCGTGCTTGCCGTCCAGGATGTCGATGACATCACCATCGGGCTTTCCGGTGCCGATACCATCTCGATGGCTATGGACGAGATTGTCGACGGCGACATCTCTTACGACGAGGCCCGTTACGAGAAGGCGCTCGGCCACAAGGTTGCTGAAGCCTAAATGGCGGCTCGCGTCTGCCTAGTCCACTATCACGAGGTTGGGCTGAAGGGCAAGAACCGCGCACATTTTGAGCATATCCTCATGGATAACATCAAGGCGGCCTTGGCCGCCTTTTCCGTGAACGCCGTGTCTCGAATTTCCGGTTATATCCTCGTGACCTTTAACGAGCATCAGGCCGACGAGGCGGCGCGTGTCATCCGCACCGTCCCCGGCGTTGCCCGTGTGTCTTTGGCGTATCACACCAACCGCGACCCGCAGGAGTACTGCGCCGCCGCTGTGAAGGCGCTGCGCGAGTTTGGTTCCTTCGATTCGTTTAAGGTGCACGCCAAGCGCTCCAATACTGACTATGAGCTCACCTCGATCGATATCAATCGACAGGTTGGCGAGGTGCTGTGTGAGGCGTTTCCCGATAAAAAGGTCCAGATGCACGACCCCGACGCGATGGTGCACGTTCTGGTGGTTCAGGGTAGTGTCTACGTGTATGCGCGCTCCCAGCGCGGCGTTGGCGGCCTTCCGGTGGGTTCTGCCGGCAAGGTCGTGACGCTGCTGTCGTCGGGTATCGATTCTCCGGTGGCGACCTGGATGCTCGCGCGTCGCGGCGCGGTGTGCGTGCCGGTGCATTTCTCCGGTCGTCCGCAGACGCCCGACACGAGTGAATACCTGGTGCAGGACATCATCCGTGCGCTTGAGCCGGGTGTCCAGATCGGCCGCCTGTACGTGGTGCCGTTTGGCGACTGCCAGCGTGAGATTTCGGTCACCTGTCCCAGCAACCTGCGCGTGATCATGTATCGCCGCATTATGTATTCGGTTGCTGAGCGCATTGCACACATCGAGGGTGCCAGGGCCATCGTTACGGGCGAATCGCTTGGGCAGGTTGCCTCCCAAACGCTTGAGAACATCATGGCCGTCAACGAAGCCGTGAAGATCCCCGTGTTCCGTCCTCTCATCGGTTCGGACAAGCAGGAGATCATCGCGCGCGCCGAGGAGATCGGTACGTTCGATATCTCGACTGAGGCCGCTCCCGACTGCTGCACGCTGTTTATGCCGCGCCGTCCCGAGACGCACGCTAAACTCGATGCCGTGCATGAGGCCTGGGAGTTGTTCGATCATGAGGAGATGATCGAGCGCCTGCTCAAGCAGACCGAGTACATCGACTTCGAGAGCAACACGTATAAGCCCCCTAAGACCTTAAAACGCAAACATTCGGAGCTTGCTCCGCGTGAGATTTACCAAGATCACGAGTAAATTTGTGCATAGACCGACGATGCGCCTGCATCGTCGGTCTTTTGCTATCTGGGCATTAGGCGATAAACGGTTCATTTGTCGACGTGTGCCTGAATAAATGGACATTATTTCGCAAGGTTTTGGTCAGCTTTTGGTTTGACCGCGAAAACCGGTTTTGGGGCTTGGCAGTCGGACGGCTCTTTTCC
>URUW01000254.1 GCA_900551205.1 uncultured Collinsella sp.
GACGCACGATTATGCCGCGCTTCATGAGCCCGTCCCCGTCTACCAGCTCTCCCCCGCGGCGCTCAATTTCGCGCGCCATCTGGGCCAGACCCGACACAGCCACGCGCGGGTAGTCCTTAATATGAGAGAGTGACTGCGCAAGCGCCGCATTGGCATACTTAAAGTCGGTAAGCCACACGTCGACCAAATCGCCGAGCGCCGCCACGGCACTCGCACGCTCATAACCGCTCGTGTTGTAGACGATTGGAATGACCAGTCCGCGCTCCCGAGCTGCGGCAATCGCGGCCGGCAGCAGGTGAGCATAATGCGTCGCCGTCACCAGATTGATGTTATTGGCACCTTGGTCCTGCAGCTCCAGCATAATCTCGACCAGGCGCTCGGGCGAAATCTCAAGCCCAAAATTGCCCGTCGAGATCTCGTGGTTCTGGCAATAGATACATTTGAGCGAGCAGCCGCTAAAGAAGATCGTGCCCGAACCGGCCTCGCCCGAGATAGGCGGCTCCTCCCACATATGAAGCGCTGCGCGGGCCACCTTGAGCGTGTCATCGGCACCGCATACGCCGTGCGCACCCTCGTCGCGCACCGCACCGCAACGGCGCGGACACAAATGGCAGGCGGGCGAAAAAAGTTCGGTCAACGACGTCGGCATAAAAACATGCTCCAAAACAATGATTCAGCAGCTCAAACGTAAAGGGACCAACCGCACAGACGGCTCGAGCCCAAGGCGCCGTAATCGTCCGACACGATTTTTATAATGTCAAGACTGGAATCGACAAAGTGCCGCTTTATGATGTAGGTATTCCGCCCCCCGCGGAGCAACTGGGTGAACCGTCGCGTTTATTTAGGGAGCCCACACAGTCGTACCTAGTACAGGTATCCTTCGTTGTTAAGGACGCTGGAACAGTCGATGAGGGCACCCACCTGTTTTAGGTGGGTTCATTTTCGTAACGTGGGGGGTGGTTTTCATTTGCCGAAAACCACCATTACAGCCCATATGGATCCCCGCCGGCATCCCGACAAGCTATCGACAATACCCTAATATCTGGTAAGCGCGTGAGTATCATGGTTCGGCTATGCCCTTTGCGCTTAGCAACCTTTGACCTTTTCCTTCGACGCTTGGCGGTTTTTAGATTCATGGCTTCATCCCCGAGCTACATACCGTATCTATGCGTGGCAGCAGCGGCCTTCATCACGACCTTCCTCACGGTGCCCCTGGTCAAGCGCTTGGCAATTAAGCTCGACGCCGTCGACTATCCTTCTAAGCGCCGCATCAACACCAAGCCCATCCCGCGTTTGGGCGGAACGGCGGTGTTTTTGGGCCTGGTCGTTGCCTGTATTGTGCAAATCCTAGGCACCTGGTACCTGGGTTGGCCGCCCGTTTTGGTGCCCCACCCCCGTCTGCACATCAGCTACCCCATACTTGCGCTTTCTTTTACCGTCATCTTTGCGACCGGCGCTATCGACGACGTCTTCCAGCTCAAGCCCAAGCAAAAGCTGGCCGGACAGGTCCTCGCCGCGCTTATCGCCTGTATCGGCGGCCTACGGATCGGCGTCATCGTCAACCCGTTTGCCCCCGGCGAGATCATGCTCGGATGGCTCGCCTACCCCATCACCGTGATCTATCTGGTGGCATTCACCAACATCATTAACCTCATCGACGGCCTCGACGGCTTGGCCACGGGCATCTGCGGCATCGCGTCGTTCACCATGTTTTCGATGGCCGTTCTCTCGGGCCGCATCGACGCCGCCGCGCTCTCCATTGCGCTCTTTGGCGCCTGTCTGGCCTTTTTGCGCTACAACTTCAACCCCGCAAGCATCTTCTTGGGCGACTCGGGGTCGCTGCTTCTGGGCTTTGCGCTGGGCTCCATCTCGCTACTCAACGTGAGCCGCACCGCCGCGCTTACCTCGCTTATCATCCCGCTCATCGTTGCCGGCGTGCCCATCATCGACACGTTTAGCGCCATCGTGCGCCGCAAGCGCGCCCACATTAGCATCGGGCAGGCCGACAAGGGCCACATCCACCACCGCCTGATCCAAGAGGGCTACAACCAAAAGCAGGCTGTGCTGCTCATCTATGCCTGGTGCATTATGCTTTCGGCCGGCGCCGCCGCGATCAACCAGGTCGAGGTGCCCATGCGCGTGCTCATCTTTACCGTGCTCGCCATTGGCTCGGCGGCCTTTGCCAAGCATCTGCATCTGTTTGAGCCCGTGCTGCGCCACCATTACAACAAGCGCACGCACGAGGATGAGCTCGTCACCCCCGACGACCCCGCCTTTAAGCAGGAGGAGCAGGCAGCCGAGGAACGCAAGGAAGAGCGCCACCACAAGCTCTAGGGTAAGCTGCCGAGGATGCGTCCAGACGCCGCCGGCCAAACGCGCAGCCACGCCGCGCCCATCGCACAAGCCGCCGCTCTCCCGCCCC
>URUW01000255.1 GCA_900551205.1 uncultured Collinsella sp.
GACCTACAACCTCAAATCGACCGCAGCTCGTATTGTCGGTGCCTCGGGCGATGCCTGGACTTCGACCGTAACCATCGACAAGGGTTCTGCCGACGGGCTTTCCATCAACATGCCCGTGACGAGTTCGGCCGGTGTCATAGGCCAGATTATCGAGGTCTCGGCCAAGACGTCCACCGTGCGCCTGATTGGCGACGAGAACTCGGGCGTGTCCGCCATGGTGCAGGACACTCGCGCCCAGGGCATGCTGCAGGGTCAGGCTGACGGCACGCTGCGTCTTGAGTACGTGAGCGTCGACTCCGACGTTAAGGTTGGCGACATCATCGTGACCTCGGGCATTGGCGGTGTGTTCCCCAAGGGTCTACCGCTCGGCACCGTCTCGTCGGTTGAGAAATCTGCAAACGACGTGTACTACACCATTGTGGTGCGCGCTCAGACAACGGCTGAGAACAACGAGGAAGTGCTGGTCATTACCTCGCTGACCGACGAACAGTCGGCCTCGGATGAGGACGTGAGCACCGCTAATAGCACGCCGCAGGGAACGTCGCGCGATGCTGCGACCAAGACGAAGGACGAGAGTTCGGATGACAGTTCCGACCGATTCCGGCTCGAGCGAATAGGGGGCATGTCCATGGATCTACACGAGCAGGGGATGAGCTCCCGCACGTTTGTAATCGCCGCCATCGTGTGCGTGCTGCTGCAGGCAGGCCTCGCACCGCAGATCTCCATTGCGGGCGGTCGCGTCAACTTTATGATTATTCTTGTGTGCCTGAGTGTGTTCTCGGGCGACCCGACCCGTGCCGTCGCGTGCGGTTTTTGCAGCGGATTGTTCTATGACCTGTCCGCTGCCGTGCCGGTGGGCGTTATGTCGCTCCTGCTGACCGTGGGTTCTTTTGCCCTGGCGCACAGCGCCGTTGGTCAGACGGGCGGTACCCCGAGTGCGCGCGGCATCACGGTGGGCACCTTCGCGCTCGTCATTAATGTGATTTACAGCATCATCTTGCTGTTTATGGGTTTGGAGACGAGCTTTGTCGTGGCGATCTTCGGCCATGCGCTGCCGTCTTCGATCCTGACGGGTCTGGTTGCCATTCCATTTTTGATGTCCGGCGTCGTGCCGCAGTCCGGCTATGGATTCTCTGCACGTGGCGGACGCCAGACGGGTATGCGCTTTAAGCCCAAGACCCGCAAGCTCAAATAGGGGAGGCCCGTAGATGTCTTCCCAGATGACGGTTATTATCGCCGGTATCGTGCTGGTCGTGGCCATCGTGGTCGCGCTGGTCATCATGCGTCGGGGCGATTCCCGTTTTACCTACGATACGCAGCATGGAACGGCCCCGCGCGCCACCGAGGGCGAGGGCAATACCGCGGCGACCGCCTTTAAGGGCCGCTTTTCCATCCTCACCACGGGTGTGGGCGCGATGTTTGCGGCGCTTGCCGTCAAGCTGTGGGGCATGCAGATGGTCTCGTCGGACTATTACGAGAAGCAGGCTAATAGTAATCAGACTCGCACCGTTACCACACCCGCTGTGCGCGGTCGCATCCTCGACCGCAATGGCGTGGCGCTTGTCCAGAACCGTCCCTCACTTGCTGTCGTGGCCTACCGCGACCTTGCCGAAGATGAGGTTCTGGTTCGCCATCTTGCCAACGTGCTTGGAATGCCTTACGTGGCGGTCCTTCGCAATATTCAGGACAATACCGAGGGTGCCCAGAGCCTGCATACCATCGCGACGGACGTCCGTCGCTCCACGGTTGCCTATATCAAGGAACACGCCGGCGAGTTCCCGGGCGTCAAGATTGCCGAGCGTACTGAGCGTCAGTATCCATATGGCGAGACGGCATGCCATATCTTGGGCTATACCGGCACCATTACCTCCGAGCAGCTCGAGGCCCAGAATAAGAAAACCTCTGGCGATGATGATGCTTCTGCTGGCAAGATTACGTACCAGTCGGGCGATATCGTGGGCCAGGCGGGCGTTGAGAGCTACTACGAAAACCTGCTGCAGGGTATTCGTGGCGAGCAGACCGTCAAGGTCGATGCCTCGGGCAATGTGACCGGTCAGGCCGGCGCCGTGCCCGCCAAGGCCGGCTCCGACATTAAGCTCACGCTCGACCTTAAGATCCAACAGGCCTGTGAGACGGCGCTGGCGAGCGCCATCGAGCTTGCCAAGACCACCGGCTACAGCAATGCCGGCAACGGCGCTGTGGTGTGCCTCGATCCCAACAATGGTGAGATCCTGGGCATGGCGAGCGAGCCCAAGTTCGATCCGTCCGTCTTTATCGGCGGCGTCTCAAATGACGTGTGGACCGAGCTCAATGATGACAAGGGTTCGCACCCGCTGCTCAACCGCGCCATTAGCGGACAGTACATGTCGGCCT
>URUW01000256.1 GCA_900551205.1 uncultured Collinsella sp.
GCCGCGCGTGGAATCGGCGTCCATGCGAATAATGGCGACATCCTCGGGCAGCATCTGGTGCAGCGCATCCTCGATCTGCTGCGTGCCCAGGCCCATTTTTGCCAGATAGCGGCTGCCGCATTTGGGACAGCGGCTCGTGGGGGCCGGATAGGGCTGCACGCGCCAAGAAGAGCCGCAGGTGTGGCACTGCAGTGTGTGCGTGCGCTCATGATACGTGAGCGCCGTGGAACAGTGGTTGCAGGTGGGGACGCAACCGCACTCGCGGCACATCAGAAACGGCGCAAACCCGCGGCGGTTGTGCAGCAACACGGCCTTTTCGCGGCGCTCGACCACACGCTCCAGGCCTTCCATCAGCGGTTTAGAGAACATGGAGCGACTGCCGTGCGCGAACTCGCGGCGTAGGTCGGCAATGCGGACTGTGGGCAACACGGCGTGTCCCGGGCGCTCGGGCATCTCGACACGCGTCCAGGTGGCTCCGTTGTACGTGCCGCGGCGGCAGCGGTCGAGGGCCTCGGCAGAAGGGGTGGCCGAACCCAACACGAGCGGGCAGCGATACCGACGCGCCATCTCGGCCGCCACCTCGCGCGCATGGTAGCGCGGACTGGAGCCCTGCTTATAGCTGGTCTCGTGCTCCTCGTCGATGATGATAAGGCCCAGGTCGCTGAGCGGGCAGAAGAGCGCCGAGCGGGCGCCCACGACCACGCGGGCGGCACCGCTGGCGACCATATCCCACTGGTCCAGACGCTCGCCGGCCGAAAGACGCGAATGGAACACAGCGACCGTCTCGCCAAAGCGCGAGCGGAAGCGGCCGACGGTCTGGGCCGTCAGCGAGATCTCGGGCACCAGCACGCAGGCCGAACGGCCGTCCGCGAGCACGCGCTCGATGGCAGAGAGGTAAACCTCGGTTTTGCCGGAACCGGTAACACCGTCCACGAGTACCACGTCGCCGTGCGCATCCAGGCGGGCGCGCTCAATCTGCGCGAGGGCCTGCTGCTGGCCGTTTGTAAGCGAGACCGGCGCTTTGCCGCTCGCGGAGGACAGCGTGGTCTGCTCGCTGCAGCCACGCCACGCACGGCGTTCCTCCACCAACACGACGCCGCGTTTTTCGAGCGCCTTGATGGTCGCCGACATGCTGTTGTAGAGCAGGTTGAGGTCGCGCGTCGTGACCGGGCCGCATTGGAGTGCCTCAATGAGCTGACGCTGGCGGACCGCGGTCTTGGGCGGCGTGTAGTCGAAACCCTCGGGCGTGAGCATGACCCAACGGTTTTGGATGGGTTTGACGGCGGGGCGTTCAACGGTCCACACGCCGTCATCGACCTTGACCACGCGCGGGCTTCCGCCCGGGGGCAAGAACAGGCGCAGGCACTCGGAAAGCGTCGCGACGTACTCGCGGCTCATCCAACGTGCGATACGGGCGGACTCGGCGGTAAAGAGCGGCTTGCTGAGGATAGCCTCGATAGGCTTGATGCGCGCGGGATCGAGAGCGTCGTTACCTTGCAGGTTGGCAAGCTCGGGCGCAATGTCGACGATGTAGCCTGCGGCCGCACGGTTGCCAAAATGGACCAGGACCGTCGATCCGACCTGGGCCTCGTCGGCAAGGGAGTCGGGGATGCCGTAGGCAAACGGCTCGGACAACGCACGGGTTGGGATGTCGAGGACCACGCTCGCATAGGCGGCGATGGGTTCGGGTGCAGGCTTGGGCTTCACCGGAGCTTCCTCCGGTTCCGGCGAACCAAACAGCGACAGTTGTTGAGCCATACACCACCTCTAACGAACGGACCTGAAAGGGGTGGGACAAAATAATCAGTAGTGTTTGTCCCATGGCCGATACGAGTGTCGAGCTTGTTGCGTCGCTCGAACACGGGACAAACACCACTGATTATTTTGTCCCAGCAACCCACTCATCGGTACAGAAACAAGAGCCCCGCTCGGGGTGAACGGGGCTCGAATACATACGTTTGCGCAGCTGCTACAGCGCCATCGTGCGGGCGCGGTCGATGCGTGCCAGGCAGTCATCGCAGCCGACGAGCGCCATGGTCTCGCCCAGCGGAGGGCTCACCATGTTGCCGCAAACGGCGACGCGCACGGCCTGGAACACCACGCGCTTCTTGAGGTCCATCTGCTCGGGCAGCGGCTCAAGCGCGGCGTCGATGTTGGCAGCCGTCCACTCGTCCACGCCCTCGAGCGCGGCCTTGGCGGCATCCAGAATGGCGCCCATGCCTTCCTTGGCCAGACCCTTGTTGACAGACTTCTCGTCATACTCGAGCGTCTCGGCCGTAGCAAAGAT
>URUW01000257.1 GCA_900551205.1 uncultured Collinsella sp.
ACATCTGCACCGCTGTCGACCGCGCGGGCTACTCGGCCTCGCCCATCAGCACGGGCACCGACGCTGTCCAAAGCGGAAGTGCGCAAGCCAGGTCCGGCGCCGCGCATATGGAGTCGCCGACCAAAAAGTTGGAGGCCGCCGCCTCTGCCATGCGCACCCGCCTCATCGTCTCGATCATCTTCCTCATCCCGCTGTTCTACATAGGCATGGGGCACATGCTCGGTTGGCCACTGCCCGGCGTCTTCACCGACCATGCCCACAGCATGACGCTCGCCCTCACCGAGCTCGTCCTGCTCATCCCCATCGTCTATGTCAACGACGCGTACTTTATCAATGGGTTTAAATCGCTCGCGCACGGCGCGCCTATCATGGACGCCCTCATCGCCGTGGGCGCCACCGCGTCCATCGCCTGGTCGCTCTACGCCATGTTCATCATGGCCGACCAGCTAGCCGCAGGTCAGGTGCACGAGGCCATGATGACGAGCATGGACAACCTATATTTTGAGAGCGCCGGCACCATCCTGTCGCTCGTCACCGTGGGCAAATACCTCGAGACGCGCAGCAAGTCCAAAACCGGCGGCGCTATCGAGGCGCTCATCGACTTAGCACCCAAGACCGCGACCGTCGTGGCCGAGGACGGTATCGAGGCCACCGTCGACGTCGATGCCATTCTGCCCGGCCAGGTGCTGCGTGTGCGCCCCGGCGAGTCCATCCCCGTTGACGGCGTGGTGCTCGATGGCAGCTCGGCCGTGGACGAAAGCGCGCTCACCGGCGAATCCATTCCCGTGGAGAAGACCGCCGGCGACACTGTCAATGCGGCCACGGTCAACCGCACGGGCTCGTTTACCTTCCGCGCCACGCGTGTGGGCGCCGATACGTCGCTCGCCAAGATTATCCAGCTCGTCGAGGACGCCAACGCTACCAAGGCGCCCATCGCCCGCATGGCCGACAAGGTCGCCGGCGTGTTCGTGCCCGTGGTGTTCGTGATTTCGGCCGCAACCTTTGCGGTGTGGATGGCACTGACCGGCAGCATAAACGAGGCGCTCACCTCCGCCGTGGCCGTGCTGGTGATCAGCTGTCCGTGCGCACTGGGTCTGGCCACGCCCGTCGCCATTATGGTGGGCACCGGCAAGGGCGCCGAAATGGGCATTCTGTTTAAGAGCGCCGAGGCGCTAGAGAACCTGCGCAGCGTGGGCGCCGTGGTGCTCGATAAGACGGGCACCGTCACCCGAGGCAAGCCGGCCGTGACCGATATCGTGGTTGCCGCACGTGCCGACGGCTCGCCCACCATGAGCGAAAAGGCGCTGCTCAAGCTGGCCGCCGCGTTGGAGCGCTCGAGCGAGCACCCGCTGGCCGAGGCGATTATGGCCGAGTGCGAGTCGCGCGGAATCGTCGCGCGCATGGTCGAGGACTTTGCTGCCGTGCCCGGTCGTGGCGTTACGGCACGCGAGGGGCAAAACGCCATTGCCGCTGGTAACGTGTGCCTGATGAACGAGTTGGGCGTTACCGTGCCCGCGGGTCTTGCCGAGCAATTTGCTGCCGAAGGCAAGACGCCGCTGTTCTTTGCCAAGAACGGCGAGCTTGCCGGCACCATTGCCGTGGCTGACGAGGTCAAGGAGACGAGCGCCGAGGCCATCGCCGCGCTCCGCAAGCTCGGCGTCGACGTGCGCATGCTCACCGGCGACAACCGCGTCACTGCCGAAGCAATCGCCCACCGTGTGGGACTCGACCGTGCGCAGGTCATCGCCGACGTCCTGCCCGCCGACAAGGAACGCCACGTGCGCAAACTGCAGGATGCGGGCAGCAAGGTCGCCATGGTGGGCGACGGCATCAACGACTCCCCCGCCCTGGCGCGCGCCGACGTGGGCCTTGCCATTGGCACCGGCGCCGACATCGCCAAGGAGGGCGCCGACGTGGTACTCATGCGCAGCGACCTCATGGACGTCGCCCGCGCCATCGAGCTTTCGCGCGCCACGATCCGCAACATCAAGCAGGACCTGTTCTGGGCGCTGTTCTACAACGGCATCGGCATTCCGCTGGCGGCGGGCGTGTTCTTCCCGCTCACCGGATGGCAGCTCTCGCCGATGTTTGGCGCTGCGGCCATGAGCCTGTCGAGCGTGTGCGTCGTAAGCAACGCTCTACGCCTGCGAACCTTTAAGCCGAAAGTGGCAAAATAGGCTCACCATTAAGTCCATTTAGAACGGGTTTTCCAGGTGCCCGAGATTGACCTGAAAGAGGAGCGACGCGTACTTTGGTACGCGAG
>URUW01000258.1 GCA_900551205.1 uncultured Collinsella sp.
GCCATTCCGTCAGCGCAATGTCCATGGTCGTGGGAACGTCCCCCTGATCTTTGAGCTCGACCGACAGCGTCTTAAGCGACGCATCGAAGGTCACGCGCTCGATCTCTTCACCAGGAATGGAGCCACCGCTCAGCTGCAGCTGCACAAACTCGTCGCGCGAATACCAATAGTCGCCCGGCGCGGCAACGGTATTGCCGCCCGTAACCTTCACTGTCATGATCGGCAGGGCATCGTCGGCCTCGAACTCCCATGCAGCGCCGCCGTGACCGCCAAACGTCCAGATACAAAAGGCAATCACCAGCACGGCAAGCACCGCAAAACCAATCGCGACAAGGCCATGGTGCGCACGGCTTTCCTCGGCCGATACATCCCATTGCGTCTCTCGATATAGATGCTTGTCTTCCATGTTCGCCTCCCCACAGGCACGCTCGTTAGGCCAATCGTACCCATTCGAGCTATACTTGAGCCCATTACATAAACGGGGAGCTTGCAGGACAAGACGGCAGGCTGAGACTGGGCGCGCCCGCCCTGACCCGCAAACCTGATATGGGTAATGCCAACGAAGGGAGCCGTGCCAATGAGCACACAGACCGAGCCCAAGCTCGTCACGCAAATCGACTTCGCCCGCGCCGGGCAGATCACGCCGCAGATGAAGAAAGTCGCCGAGCGCGAGCATCGCGACCCCGAGTACATCCGCGAGCGCGTGGCCGACGGCCGCATCGCCATTCCCGCCAACATCGTGCATATCAAAAAGGGCATGCGCGCCTTTGGTGTCGGCGAGGGCCTGTCCACCAAGGTCAACGTCAACCTGGGCATCTCGGGCGACAAGGCCGATGCCGCCGAGGAATGGAAGAAGGTCAAGATCGCCGAGGACTTTGGCGCCGACGCCATCATGGACCTTTCCAACTCGGGCAAAACGCGCCAGTTCCGCCAGCAGCTCATCGACGAGACGCCGCTCATGGTAGGCACCGTCCCCATGTACGACGCCATCGGCTACATGGAAAAGCCGCTGGTCAAGCTCACCAAGGACGACCTGTTCGAGGTCGTGCGCGCGCATGCCGAGGACGGCGTGGACTTTATGACCATTCACTGCGGCATCAACAAGTCGGTCACCAAGACCTTTAAGGAGACCGGCCGCCTCATGAACATCGTGAGCCGCGGCGGCTCGCTGCTGTTTGGCTGGATGGAGGTCACCGGTAACGAGAACCCGTTCTATGAGTTCTACGACGAGCTGCTCGAAATCTGCCACGAGTACGACGTGACGATTTCGCTCGGCGACTCCTGTCGCCCGGGCTGCCTCTACGACTCCAACGACGCCACCGAGACCGCCGAGATGATCGAGCTGGGCAAGCTGTGCAAGCGCGCATGGGCCGCCGGCGTCCAGGTTATGGTCGAGGGTCCGGGCCACATGGCGCTCGACGAGATCGCCGCCAACATGAAACTGCAGAAGCGCCTGTGCCACAACGCCCCGTTCTATGTGCTCGGGCCGCTGGTGACCGATATCGGCGTGGGCTACGACCACATCACCGCTGCCATCGGCGGCGCTATCTCCTCCAGCTCCGGCGCCGACTTCCTGTGCTACGTGACGCCGGCCGAGCACTTGTGCCTGCCCAACGCCCAGGACGTGCTCGACGGCCTCATGGCCACCAAGATCGCCGCGCACGCCGCCGATATCGCCAAGAAGGTGCCGCACGCCCGCGACATGGACGACAAGATGGGCCAGGCACGCCGCAAGCTCGACTGGGATGCCATGTGGAAGTGTGCTCTCGACCCGGTCACCGGCAAGAAACGCTACGAAGAATCCCCCGCCGCCACCGAGGGCACCTGCACCATGTGCGGCAAGATGTGCGCCGTCCGCACCGTTAACAAGGTGTTCGAAGGCACGACGATCGACCTCGGCATGGAGGACTAACTCGTCATCGGAGCCACAATCGGTAACATGGTGTTCGTCAATTGTTGACGTGTGAACATTTGCTTACATTTGCGTAAAGATTGCATCGCCCGCCCGGGTTCGACATAGAGTCGGCCCGGGCATCTTTATAATGCTGGCTTAAAGACCCATTTGATTCCGACCGAACAAGGGAGCAAACATGGATCGCAGTAAGGTACCTGCCGTCCTGTCCATCGCAGGATCCGATTCCAGCGGCGGCGCCGGCATTCAGGCCGACATCAAGACCATCACGGCGCACCGCCTGTATGCCGAGACGGCCATCACCGCCATCACCGCACAAAACACGCTCGGTGTCACCGCCGTGCAGAATAT
>URUW01000259.1 GCA_900551205.1 uncultured Collinsella sp.
GGCCCGTTACGCGGTTTGGTAAAACCGCGTAACCCTACGGACGCTGGCCCATGCCACCCTCGAGGGTGACGGTCTCGCCGTTCATATACTTAAAGTCGGGACCGCAGAGCTGAACGACAACGCGGCCGATTTCCTTCTCGACGTCGCCGTAGTGGCCAGCCGGCGGCATGTGGACGTTGGCCTTGAACGCCTCGGGATAGGCATCCTGGAAGTTCTCGAGCGCAGCGGTCCAAGCAAGCGGGCAAACGATATTGACGTTGATGCCGTCCTTGCCCCACTCGTTGGCGGCAACGCGAGTCAGACCACGGATGCCCTCCTTGGCGGCGGCATAGCTGCACTGACCATAGTTGCCAAACAGGCCGGCGCCCGAAGCAAAGTTGACCACGGAGCCCTTGGTCTCCTTCAGGTGCGGGTAGGCCTTCTGCATGTACAGGTAGGTGGCATACAGACCGGAGTAAATGGCGAGGTTGAACTGGTCCATGGTGTGGTCGGCGATGGTCACGCCCGAAGCGCTGGCCTGAGCATTGTTGACGACGGCGTCGATGCGGCCGAACTCCTCAATGGCCTTGTCGATGACGTTCTGGACGACGGCCTCGTTGTCCTGACCAGCCGAGACATCGGCCTGAACAGGCAGAACCTTGACGCCGTACTCGGCCTCGAGGGATTCCTTGGCGGCCTCGAGCTTGGCGACGTTGCGGCCGGTGATGACGAGGTTTGCGCCCTCCTTGGCAAAAGCGATATCGATACCGTAGCCGATGGAGCCAGCGGAGCCGTCCTTAAGCGTGGCCTTGCCACCGCCGGTGACGATCACGGTCTTACCAGTGAAAAGTCCCATACAAAGTCCTTTCAAATCGCGACGGGCGCACCCGCCGACTGCGCGCATCCAAATAAACGCGACAAAAGCTGAAATGCAACTTTAACGGGTTCAAGTGAAAAGAAAAGGCCTCGGCAGGCGAACGGCATAACGTCTTTCGGCGAAGGGATTGTCAAGTACAAACTGGATAAAGTGGCCGAGTTTTTGCTATCGACGCGAGCCATCGAACACGTTTTGAAACTTTGCTGCAGCGCGCGGGATGTCGACGCGAGACTTTATCATAGGGTGACAAACAACGATGAGGAGCACATGCCTATGACAGACGAGCTGGACCCCCAGACTCAACAGCATATTGATGATTCCGCAGACGTCACCGCAGATGCTGACGCTGTGACCTGCGATGATATTGGCCTCGACGACCCCATCTTAGACGAAAGCGCTACGGCGGAAACCCCTGGCGCCGAAGATGCAGACGAGCAAAACGACGATGCGCCCGCTCAGGACGACCACCCCGTACAGGATGCTGCTCCGCAAGCTGCGGGCCCTATCGAGGTTTCTTCGGAAGAAGAGCTCGACGCCGTCATGGACTCCATGATGGATGCCGTCAAAGCGATGAAAGACGCCGTGGCCGACGCTGACGTTGACGCCGAGGAAGAGGAGGCCGCCGAGGCAGCCTCGACCTTCGTACCCGGCGAGACTCCGGTTGCCGACCAGGGCAGCACCATGCCCTCGTTTCTGCAGCTCGAGCATCCCACGATTGGCACCGATGCGGTCGACCCGCACGCAGCAGGCTTTTCTGTGATCGAAGGCGGTACCGGCAATATCGCCGTGCCGCAGACTGCCGATGCGGACGCTGCCGACACCGCTCGCCCGACTGCCCCGCACTCCCCCGCCGCGAGCCGCGATCTGGGGACCGCTGTCTCGAACACTGCGAACGCCGTGGGCACCTTTATCGCCCAGGGCGCCTCGGCCATGCGCGAGATGAACGCCGCGAAAAAGGCACTTGCCGATGCCCGCGCCCACCTGGCCGAACTTGAGCAGCGCATTGCCGATCAGGCCGAGGAACTCGAGACGCGCCAGGATATCGCAGGCCGCTACGACCAGATCGTCGCCGACCAGCGCCAGGCGATTGCCACGGCCCAAAAGACTGCAGCGGCCGCCGAGATTGACCGTGATGCCCACGCCTCCAAAGCGACAGAGCTCAAGGGTCAGCTCGAACAAATGAAGACAGAGGATGACGCGACTGAGCTCCGCCTGAAGGCCGCGCTCGACGCCGTGGAGGCCCGCGAGGCGAGCTCACGCGAGACCGGCAACCGCCTCGTTCGACGTCTTGAGGATTCCAAGCGCATCCGCGACAAGGTGAAGGCAGAGCGAGACGCCGGCATTGC
>URUW01000260.1 GCA_900551205.1 uncultured Collinsella sp.
CATGCACACGACCACGCCGCCGTTGGACTCGATGGTGCGACCGATCTTGTTGATCACGCCGCCCACCGGGCAGCCGGTGATCAGAATGCGCTTGGCATCCGCCGAAACCGGGCGCTCGCCCGCGTCGTAGGCCTCGCGCAGCTTGGCAACCTTTTGCTCCAGCTGCTGTGTATAGGCCTCGATATCAAAGCTGAACGTACCGGCAAACATGGTGCTCATCAGGTCGACGCCGCTCATGGCCGCCGGTTGGTTGGCCTGCAGCGCGAACATATCGAGCTGTGCCGCACGCAGACGGTTGCGGCGTCGGACGGCGGCGCGCAGGTCGTCATCAGTAATCGTAATGCCGTAGAAGTTCTCGAGCCCCTCCTTGAGCAGGCGGCATTCCTCGTACCAGCCTTCACGCTCGTAGGCGCGATCGCGACCCTGTGGAAGATGCAGAATGTGTGTGCGCTTGAGCTCGTTGAGTAGCTCGTACATCTTCTTCTTGCCGTCGCAGGTGGTCTCGCCGATGATCATGTCGCTAAAGTACGTAAACGGGCACTTTTGCGAGTAGGCAAAGCCGTACGTCGATTTGATGAGCGGACACAGATTTGCCGGCAGCACCTTCTCGGCCTCGGGAATCACCTCGTCAGACGTACCGCACAGGGCCACGCTCGAGGCGCCCGCGACATCGATAATCTCGAGCGGCGTATAGCTGCACAAAAAGCCGACCAGGCGATTCCCCGCCTGCTTATAATCCTTAACGCTAATAAACGCCGCCTTGCGCTGCTCGTTGAACTCCTCAAACGTGCTGGGCAACGGCTGCTCAATATTTTCCGACATATAACTCCTTAACAAACCTTTTAACCGACCTGGGGGAACGGCTTTCCCAGGTGCCCGAGGTTGCCGTGAAAGAGACGCGCCGCGTACTTTCGCACGCAAGCGACGGTTTGAACGGCAAGATCGGGTGCCTGGGAAAGCCGCCGGGACGGATAGCCCTAAATGGTTTCCAAAAAGGCCTCGATCCTGGTTTGCAGTTGGCCTGCATCCTCACCGGCGTAGTCGGTCGTGATGTGCATAAACGGAATGCCGGCCTCCTCGGCGGCCTTCTCCACGGCAAACGACTCCATCTCGTAGAGCGTGCAGAACTGCAGCGCCACATCCACGATGCCGTCGGCGTGAAGGTCCTTGGCCATCTGGACAATGTCCTTCATACGCTGGTCGTTGGGCGTAAAGACGGCGCAATTGATCTTAAAGTAGCGCTCGGCGATGGCATCGAGCATCTCGTCAACCGTCTCACCGGATTCGTCGACCAGGTCCTTGTAGTAGCGTGAACCCGTGCAGGATTCCTCGCCTACCACCACGCCGCCGGCCTTCTCGATGAGGTTGAACAGCTTCCAGTTGGGCACGGCCATGGGCGTACCGGTGTACAGGATGCGCTTGGTGCCCTTGGGCGCCACACCCTCGCCAGCCTCAACGCGCTGCTCGCACTCAGCCGCCATATCGTTGATGGCTCCGGTCAGACGCGGCGTGTCGTCCATAAAGGCGGCCTGAACGGTCAGCAGGCTGTCGAGACCGCTGATGGGCGCTGGGTCGGCAGCGCGCGTGGCAGCGAGGCGCTGCAGGGCGCGACGCTTCTCATTGACGGCGTGGACGGCGGCCTTCAGACGCTCAGGCGTAATCGTGACGCCGCACTCTTCCTCGATCTTGGCGGCAAGCTTCTTGACCTCGGCCTTCCAGGTCACGAGCGTCGACTCGTCGTGTACGTTGGGAATATCCATGACGTACATGTTCTTTTGCGTGGCAAAGAACTCGTAGGCCTTCTTCTTACCGTCGCAGGTATTCTCGCCCACCACCAAGTCACTCGACTCAATGTAGGGGCAGACCTCGCCCAGCTTAAAGCCGGCAAAGCTCTTGATAAGCGGACAGGTGTTGCGCGGCAGATGCTCCTCGACCTTATCGGTTGCCCAATCGGCACCCGAGCACAGACCAACGGGAATACCGTCACAGGCAAGTACGATCTCCTCGGGCACGTACACGCAGAACGAACCGACGATCTTGGTTGCCTCGCCGGCCTCCTTCTTGTCGAGCATCTCCTTAATACGGCCGCTGTGGATGTTGGTGGCCACAAAGTCCAGGTAGGACGTGGACTTGGGGCGATTGTTCTGCGCCAAGAACATATCGCCGTACATCTGGCCCACG
>URUW01000261.1 GCA_900551205.1 uncultured Collinsella sp.
CACCTCCTCATCGAATGAAAGAAGGTAATTTATCTTGGGAAGTTTCGCCAGAGAGGCGACGAGCTGAAACACCATACGCACCTGATCGTTCGGCAGCCGATCAATGTCGTCGATAATCACTACGACCCGCCCATCGAACTTGAGGAGCTCCTCCTCAAGTCTCTGTTTCTTCGCGGAGACGCTTCCCGCCCTATCTGCAGATTTCCTCAACCTGCTCGTCAAACGATTGCCGAAGGCGGGCACAGCAA
The DNA here is from genome assembly GCA_900551205.1 of uncultured Collinsella sp. Lineage (GTDB taxonomy): Bacteria > Actinomycetota > Coriobacteriia > Coriobacteriales > Coriobacteriaceae > Collinsella. The sequence goes on from URUW01000261.1 coordinate 249, forward strand.
CGCCCGCAAGCGGCGCGCCCGCTAAACTGGCAGCGGCGCCGGCGGTCATCAACAAGGCTTCAGAATATGCCGCAAAGGCATTGAGCACCTCGGGGCGCTTACCGCGCAGCTTGCCGAATAGCTTGCGCCGCCCATATGCATCTTTATCAAGCGCACCCTCAACTTCCTTAAGGAACTGAGCGAGCAGCTGCTCGGCCGTGAGGTAATTCCAGGGCTCGAAACGGACGACCGAGACGCCCGCCTTTCCGTCATCGTCTTTTCGGGAGAGCGCATTTTCAACGAGGTTTATAACCGAAGTCTTGCCTGAGCCCCAAGGCCCGTACAAACCAATGACAAGCGACTCAGGGCCAGCTGCGGATTTCAGAATATCAGCCAGCCTCTCAGCGAAAGGGATCCTTCCGATAAGATCTTGCTCCCTCGCCTTGATTGGCGTATCGGTGGCAAGAGATAAGTTGGAGTTATCCAAGGCCACTACCTCCCATTACAGTCAGAAATGAGCTATTCGATATCCCGTTGATGTATTTCCCCGGTGTTGGACACGATGCAAGCAAGCCCGAAAGGGCCGCCGATCGGGCGCCCACGTACGGCCGTCTGCCCCTGCCCCGAAGAGGGCCGGGGGGCGTTGCCGGCGCGGACGCCGCCGTTTCAGACGACTGATAGGAAACTGCCGGACCTCAGGGAAGATGGCCACGGCCAGGTAATGTGGGTGTCGCGGGAAACGGCTTCCGATCGACCGACGATTGGAGGATACCATGGCCAACAACGCAGCGCCCACGAGGAGGACCGTCCTCGGGCTCGACGTCGGGAAGGCCCTCCACTGAGCCTGCATGCTCACCCGGGACGGGGGGTCGCCGTCAACCGCCCAGTCGCGATCTCCGAGCATGAGCTCGACAGGCTGTTCTCGCTTGATGACCGCAGCCGCGCTTGCCGCGGCAGGACTTTACGCTAGGCACAAGAAAAGTCGCCGTTAGAGAACGGCGGCCTTTACCCTCGCAATATAAATAGCGACTAGAGCGTCTTGAGGTACTCCCCCAGCTCTTCCTCCCAGTCGGGCATGTGGAAGCCGGCGGACTCCAGCTTGGAGAGGTCGAGCGCGGAGTGGACCGGGCGCGGGGCGATGGGGCCGGCGGCGCTGGCGTAGTAGTCGGCAGTGCTGACCGGGGCCACTTTGTCACCGTTGCCGTTGGCGGCCTCGAAGACGGCGCGGGCGATGTCGGCCCAGCTCTTCACGGCGCCGGAGCCGGTGCAGTCGTAGGTGCCGTAGGGGGCCTTGCTCTCCAGCACGTGGAAGATGGCGGCGGCCATGTCGCGCGTGAAGGTCAGGCGGCCCAGCTGGTCGTCAACGACGGTGACCTGCTCCAGGGCGTCGTCCGCGGAGGCGCAGCGGTCAGAGAGCATGCGCATGGTCTTGACGAAGTTGTGCCCCTCGCCGATGACCCAGGAGCTGCGCATGATGTAGTGGCGCGGGCACCCGGCCACGGCGATGTCGCCGGCGGCCTTGGTCTGGCCGTAGACGGACAGGGGGCTGAAGGGCTCCTCCTCGTCATGCACCTCGGCGGTGCCGTCGAAGACGTAGTCGGAGGACACGTGGACGAGCGTGATGCCGTGCCCGGCACAGGTGCGGGCGAGCAGCGCCGGCCCGGTGGCGTTGGCCTTCCAGGCGGTCACGCGGCCCTCGGGGGTCTCGGCCCTGTCCACGGCGGTGTAGGCGCCGCAGTTGATCACGGTGCCGTAGAGCGACCAGTCGTACTGTGCGTATGCCTCCGGGTCGGACATGTCGAAGGTGTCGATGTCGCAGAAGTCGAAGTCCTTGGCGACGCCGCGCTCCTCCGCCAGCGCGCGCACCGCATGGCCCAGCTGGCCGTTGCAGCCGGTGACGAGGATGCGCTTCGGCGCCATCGGGACGACGTCCTTGAGCATCG
>URUW01000262.1 GCA_900551205.1 uncultured Collinsella sp.
AAGCCGGCGGCATCGAGCTTGACGATGAGCTCCTCGGAGTCCATGCCATCAACGTAGATCGACACCATGCCCGGCAGGCGATCGGCCTGTGCGTAGTCGCCCATGGTGGCATGAATACGCGGATGAGCCGTAAGCGTGGCGTAGAGCTTGTCGGAAAGGGCTTGCAGCTTCGCGCGCTCCTGAGCCACATGGGGCGTCAGAGATGAGGCGGCAGCGGCAAAGGCGAGCTGCGTTCGCAGGTCTTGCGTGCCGGCACGACGACCGGCCTCCTGTCCGCCGCCAAAGATGCGCGGGCGCAGCGGCGTGCGGCTCTTAAGGTAGAGTGCGCCAGATGCCACGGGACCGCCAATCTTGTGGGCTGCGACGGACATGGCGTCGACGCCCAGCTCGGTGACATCGAGCGGAATATGCAGATACCCCTGGATGGCATCGGTGTGGAACAGGGCGCCAACGGTATGCGTGGCCGCGGCAAGCTCGCGGATGGGCTGCACCACGCCGGTCTCGTTGTTGGCAACCATGATGCTCACGAGCGCCACGTCGTCGCCTAGCAGCTCGACAAGCGTGGCAGGCTCAATGTAGCCCATGCGGCAGGGCTTCACCAGGTCGACGGTAAAGCCGGCGGCACGCAGCAACGGCAGGTTGTCCAGAATCGAATCGTGCTCGATGGCCGAAACGATTACACGATTGCGCTTGCGATTGCGCTGACGAGCGCCCTCGGCAAGACCGAGCAGCGCCAGCTGGTTGGCTTCGGTGCCGCCGTTGGTCAGTACAATCTCGGACGGGCGGACGCGCGCGCCAAAGCTGCGGGCGATCTCGCGACGTGCAACCTCCAGACGCGTGGCAGCCTTGCGGCCGAGCGAATGCAGCGAGTTGGGGTTGACGCCGGCAAGCTCGCTGTCGTCGTATTCGCGCTGCGCAAGGAGCGCCTCGGCGCGCATGGGCGTCGAGGCGGCATAGTCAAGATTCACGGGTATGCGGTTTTGACCTGCGGTCATAAGGGTTTATGCCTCCTGTGCGGCCTCGTTGCCCAGCTTCTGCAGCAGCGCAACCTCGGCAGCGGGATCTTCGGACTTAAATACGGCAGAACCGGCCACGAGCACGTTGGCGCCGGCCTTGACGACCTCGACAATGTTCTTGGAAGAAATGCCACCGTCGACCTCGATGAGGGGCGAAACGCCGTGACGCTCGCACATGGCCCTGAGCTCGTGGAGCTTAGCGATGGTGCCCGGGATAAAGCTCTGACCGCCAAAGCCCGGGTTCACGCTCATGAGCAGCACCATATCGACGACGTCGATGATGCTCTCCAGCACGCACACGGGGGTGGCGGGGTTGAGCACCACGCCGGCCTTAACGCCGCGCTGCTGCAGATGGGTGAGCGTGCGGTGCAGGTGCGTGGAGGCCTCGTAGTGTACGGTGATCATATCGGCGCCGGCGTCTGCGTACCAATCGACCGTCTCGTCGGGGTTCGACACCATGAGGTGCGCGTCGACCGGTACATTGGTGGAGCGCTTGACGGCCTTGAGGATGTCAACGCCAAAGGTGAGGTTGCCGGTAAAGTGGCCGTCCATTACGTCGAAGTGCACGTAGTCGGCACCGGCGATCTTGTCGAGTTCGCCCTTGAGGTTGGCCATGTCGGCCGAGAGGACGGACGGAGCGATTTTAATGGAACCCATGGTAGTAGCCTTTCTGCACTAGTCGGTGAGTCCGTAGAACTCTTGGGAGGGCACGCGGTCGGTAAGAATCTCGAGCGCCCTATCCAAAGTAACACCGTTGTAGAGCGTTTGCTCCACGGCAAAGGTGAGCGGAATGTCAACGCCCAGTGAACGGGCGAGCTCGCTGACGCTGCGGGCCGCGACGGCGCCCTCCACCACCATATGCGTGCGCGCTTGGTACTCGTCGAGCGAAACACCGTGGGCAAACTCGAAACCAAAGGTGCGGTTGCGCGAATGCTCGGAGGTACAGGTGGCAATGAGGTCGCCCATGCCTGCAAGCCCCATGCAAGTCATAGCTTGACCGCCGCGGGCGTGCACCAGACGGCTGATCTCGGCCAGGCCGCGCGTCATGATGAGGGCGAGCGTGTTGTCGCCTGCGCCCGAACCGGCGGAGATGCCGCACACGATGGCGATGACATTTTTCATGGCGCCGCAGACCT
>URUW01000263.1 GCA_900551205.1 uncultured Collinsella sp.
GAACCGGCGGGTGCATCCGAGCCGCTCGCATTGAGCGCCATCAGCGCGAAGATTTTCTCGTTGGCGCGCATCATATCGGTGCGACTGCAAATGAGCTCGACCAGGTTGACGCCGTCATAGTCGGTGATGTCCTCGCCGATGGCGGAGAGAGCCAGCGCCACACGCTCGGTCTCGGTCAGAGCGCAGGTCGCGCTCCCCCACTCGGCCTTGTGCTCGGCCAGCGAGGCATGGTAATTGTCGAGCAGCCCGGAATCGATCGTGCGGCCCGCCTTGGCAAAGTCGTAAATCTCCCACTCGTCGCCGTACTGGAAGGCGTCAGAGCTGCGGTGTGCGTCGATGAACGCAGCAGCAGCATCGATGCCCGCCGAGGCGGACTCACTCGTGGCGGGGCTCGCGGCCACACCGGCCACGGTGATGGTAAGCGTCACGGGCTCGGCACCGGCAGTCGTGTCCACCGGCGTACCTGTCGCGATCACCGTGCCGGCCGAAAGCGCCGTCACCGTGTAGCCACTCGAGGCCACGTACAGGCCGTCATCGGGAGCGCCGTCAACGTGCTTCCAGGCACCCTTCTCGTTGCGGTCGATGCCCACGATACCCGAGGCGTCCTTGCCGTCGAGTGTCTTGAACGTCCAGGTGAGGCCGGGTTCGGTCACGCTCCAGCCGTCCGCGTCGTTCTTGCCGGTAAAGGCCAGGTCGAGCTTTTGCGCCGAGCCGGCCTTGAGGTAGAGGCTGTCCGTGCCGGCCGTCACGCTCGCAAGCGGATTTTGGTAAGCATAAGTCACGTCGCACGACGCGCTGATGACCTTGCCATCGGCGTCCGTGTCGGGCAGCGTCGCGGTAAACGTGGTGGTGCCAGCCTTGTACGCCGTGTAGCCGATCTCGCCCGCGGTGGTGTAGGCCGCCACGGCAGGATCGCTGCTCGTCACGGTAAAGTTGTCGCGGTTGGTGGCGTTGTCGGGCGCCACCACCGGGCGTGCGTGATCGGTCAAAAACGCGCCGCGCTCGGAGAGTGGGCTGCGGCCCTGCAGGTAGACGGTGGCGCCGTCCTCGTTATAGCCCATCGAGATGGACGTGGCGGCCACGGCTTCGGACGTCAGCGTCACGCTCTTGGAGCCGGCGCCCGCAGATGCGGCGTCGCGCGGGGTAACGGTAATCGTGGCACTGCCGGCATGCTTGAAGTAAAAGCAGGCCGAGTAGTCGTTGCTGTAGATGGTCGTAGGATCGCTCGAGGCAAAGTGGAAGCGGCTGAACGAGACGGGCACGTACTCGCCCTTATCGGCGTCGACATAATGCACGCGAATCTCGAGGTTGCGCACCTCGGAGCCCTGGACGGTAGCCGTACCATCGGTCACGTTGCTCACGGTGCCGTCGGAGGCACGATACCACAGCTCAAAGTCGTCGAACTGTTTGGCCTTGGCCTTGATCTTAATGGTAGCCACGGTCTGCTCGGAGCCATCGGCCTTGTGCTCGGTGGCGGTCACCGTGCCGGTAGCGTTGTCGTAGATGTAGAGCTCTCCCGTGGACTCGTTGATGCCGATGTTGCCGCGGTTGGCGTCATCGGTGCCCCAGGTGATGGTGCTCGTGGCCGGGACGCCCTTAAGTGCAAAGACGCCAAGTTTGCGGTAGGCGTCCACAGCATCAGGCGAAACCTCGAGCATATGGCCGGCAACCGTCTGGCTGGCGCCGTCGTTGGCCGTGAAGCTCACGGTGTAGGCGTCGTCGGGCGTGGTGTCCTCGGGCGCCTGGTAGCTGTTGCCCGAGCCAAAGACCGGCGTGCCATTTTTATCGATACCCCAGCTGCTGCCGTTGGCGCCGCAGTTGGCGTTGATAAGATCGGCGAAGGCATCGGTGGCCATGTCAGCGGGGTCGACAGCATAGGAGTTGACGAGCGCCGAGGCGGGAGCGCCCATCTTGTTGGTGAGGAATGCGCCCCAGTAGGTGTTGACGAGCTGGCCCGCGCTATAGGTCGCGAACAGCGCGCCCGCCGTGCCCTTGGAGGTCGAAACGCAGTTGGACACGATGCCGCCGTCGAGCGTGCGCGCAAAGCCCGCTACGCCCTTGCCGGTCACGCTCGTGGAGCAGTTGAGCACGGCGCCCTGAACCTTGTTGCCCAGGGGGCCGAACGCCTTGCCGTCCGTCGCCT
>URUW01000264.1 GCA_900551205.1 uncultured Collinsella sp.
CATGTCCACGCTGATCATCTCGCGCGTGTCGGCCGGTACAAAGGCGCCGCCGTGACCGACCTCCTCGTACACGGTAAAGAGCAGTGACACCTTGCGCGAGAGCGTCACCTCGCCGTCAGCAACGGTGCGGGCCAGACCCAGCAGAATCGACGCCGACAGTTTGTCATCCAGGAAGCGACTCTTAATGTAGCCGCTCTCCGTCACCGTGGTGCGCGGATCCATAGCGATGATGTCACCGGTCTGAATACCCAATTCAAGCACGTCGTCCTTACTGTCGACATTCTCGTCGAGCAAGATCTCCATGTTCTTCTCGATGGTTTTGACCGGCTCATCGGCCACATGCGCCGAAGGCTCGGTATTGAGGACCACACCCGTGTAGTTATTGCCATCGCGCGTATAAACGGTGCAGTTCTCGCCATCGGCCGTAGACCACTGGTGCCCACCAAGCGTCGTGGGACGCAGGCGACCATTGTCCTTAATGGAGCGCACCATGGCGCCCAGGGTATCGACATGGCTGGCCAACACCAGCGGCTCACCCTCGCCGCCAAGCTCAACCAGCACGTTGCCCTTATTGGAACGCTCAGGGCCAAAGCCCATATCGCGCAGGGTCTCCATCAGATAATCAGTCGCCGCACGAGTAAAGCCCGTAGGCGAGGCAATAGAAGTCAGCACCTTAAGCTGCTCAGTGATATAGGAGAGCGTCCCCTCCAACGAAGCATCATCATTAGAAGCCATATGTATCCTTCCATATAAAACTAAGACCAAGTCCCGATTTTAACCGTTCTGCACGTGCAAAGCCCTGGGAGCCGACCAGCCCTCAGACGTCGATGCACCGGCTTGGGCGCACGCGTGTCATTCAATCCTATTCTTGTATAAAAGATATAGATTCCTGCATAAAAATGAGGCATTTATTTCTCTAGCGTCAAGGTACCCCACCTTGGACCGTGCAAATAACGGAATATTCAGCATCGCAGCGCCCGATAGCACCATCAGGAGACGGTAAAACCGACCGTCTCGTCCTTTATTTGGGGCATACCGCTGCTTAAAACGAACAAGTCGTCCCTTCAGCCGAGATTCCTTTGTCGAAGCCGCTCGCTCATTCCTACTTGAAACCGCAATAATCACGTTTTAACTGTATGCAATCCACTCGGCCTGCTGAATACTCGCAAAAATGCACGCTCCCCTTACCCCCACCTGTTCACGGCATGTTCTTGTCGCCGCTCCAGGAGGTTTCCATGAGACAAAAGAGGCCCCACCGCGCAACGAGCGCAGCGGGGCCTCCAACATGTCCGAGGACGATTCTGGGGCTAACGGGCGGGGCCCGCCGAACCAGGTTAAGCAGCCGGGCAGATCTTCTTGAAGAGCTCGATAACGTCGTCGAGCGTCGCCTCGCGCGGGTTACCCGGGAAGCAGGCGTCGGCCATGGCGTCCTTGGCCAGGACCTCGATCTCGTCGGCCTTCATGGCCTCGCAGACGTGCGGGATGTTCACGTCGGCGGAAAGCTGCTTGACGGCGGCGATAGCGGCGTCGGCAGCCTCGTCGGTGCTCATGCCCGTGGTGTCAACACCCATGGCAACGGCAACCTTGGCCAGGCGCTCAGCGCAAACCGGCTTGTTGAACTCCATGGCAATCGGCAGCAGCATGGCGCAAGCGACGCCGTGCGGGGTGTCGTAGTGAGCGGACAGGGTGTGAGCCATGGCATGGTCGATGCCCAGGCCAACGTTGGAGAAGCCCATGCCGGCGACATACTGGCCAAGGGCCATGCCCTCGCGGCCGGAGCCGGGCTGGCCGGACTTGGCCTCGGCGACGGAGTCACGCAGGTTCTCGCTGATCAGCTTAATAGCCTCAAAGTGGAACATGTCGGAGAGCTCCCAAGCGCCCTTGGTGGTGTAGCCCTCGATGGCGTGGGTCAGAGCGTCCATGCCGGTAGAGGCGGTCAGGCCGGCGGGCATGGAAGCCATCATATCGGGGTCGACGACGGCGACCTCGGGGGCGTCGTTGGTGTCGACGCACACGAACTTGCGGACCTTCTCGGGGTCGGTGATGACGTAGTTGATGGTCACCTCGGCGGCGGTACCGGCGGTCGTCGGCACAGCGATGGTGAACACGGCGTGGTTCTTAGTG
>URUW01000265.1 GCA_900551205.1 uncultured Collinsella sp.
AGTCGCTCGGCAACGTCATCGACCCCAACAAGGTCTGCGACGAGATGGGCGCCGACATCATCCGCCTGTGGGTCGCCTCCGTCGATACCAGCTCCGACGTGTCCATCGACCACGAGATCCTTGCCCGTACGTCCGATGCCTACCGTCGTTTCCGCAACACGCTGCGCTTCCTGCTCTCCGAGCTCGAGGGTCAGTTTGAGCCCGAAACCGACGGCGTTGCTTTTGCCGACCTGCTGCCGCTCGACAAGCTCATGGTTGCCCGTCTGACCCAGGTCCAGGCCGAGGTCGACGACGCTTACTCTTGCTACGAGTTCCCGCGCGCTTACCGTGCGCTTTACGACTTCGTGGTTACTGAGCTTTCCAACGTGTACCTCGACGCCCTGAAGGATCGTCTGTACTGCGACAAGCCCGGTTCGCTCGAGCGCCGCAGCGCGCAGACCGTGCTTGCCGAGCTCTTCTCGATGCTCATGCGCGACCTGCAGCCGATCCTGTCCTACACGGTCGACGAGGCCATGGCCTATGCACCCGCCGGCTGCGTCGATCACCAGAAGTACGCCGCGCTGCTCGATTGGTACAAGTCGCCCATCACGGTCGACGAGGCCAACGAGTTTGAGGGCGTGCTCGAGGCTTCGCTCGAGCTCCGTAGCGCCGTGACCAAGGCCCTTGAGGACGCCCGCTCCGCCGGCACCTTCACTAAGAGCCAACAGGTCCGCGTCAAGGCGGTCGTTCCCGCCGAGATGTATGCGCTGCTGACCAGCGACAAGGCCGTCGACCTGGCCGAGTTCTACATCGTCTCCGCTGTTGAACTGACCCAGGGCGAGGAGCTCTCCGTTGCCATCGAGGCTGCCGAGGGCGAGTGCTGCGACCGTTGCTGGAACTACCGCACCACCGTCGGCGAGTACAACGGCCACGCACATATTTGCAAGAGGTGTGCGGAAGCCCTTTAAGGCACGGTAACTCGGCATTTTAGTTATAGGGAGTATTTGGGCGCCCTCGCCCCTTTTGCTCCGCTGAATAAAAGCGGCATTCTGTTTTTCGGAATGCCGCTTTCTTTTTATGCTGGTTATTTAGCTTGCGTTGGTGGATATGTCGTGCGTTCTGCGTGTGTCAATATAAGATGGTTAATTGCGTTAAACGTAATTCGATGTTTTTGAGGGTAGGGGATTTCTTTGGGTCGTGGTGCGGATATGACGCCGCCTTTGCGTTGGCGGTTGGGTGTTGCTGGTGGGGTAGCGCTGGCTGTGCTGCTTGTTGACCAGCTGACCAAGCTTGCGGTTCGCGCCGTGGGCGACGCTTTGCATGTGACCGTCATCCCCGGTGTCGTCGACTTTATGTTTGTCCGCAATATCGGTGCTGCCTTTAGCATGGGCGAGGGGCATGGCATCGCGTTTGCCGTGCTGGCGTTGGCTGTCATTATTGCTATTGCCGTGTACTTGTTCCGTGCGCCTCAGCTCGCCCATCTTGAGGTTGTGGGCATGGCGATGGTTGCGGGTGGTGCTATCGGTAACGCGATCGATCGTTTGGCCTTTGGCTTCGTGACCGATTTTATTGCCACCACCTTCATCGACTTCCCCGTCTTCAATGTGGCCGATGTCGGCATTACGGTCGGTGTGGTGCTTGCCCTCATCGGCTACATGTTCTTGAGTCCTGCGGCCCGTGAGGTCGACGCGACCGCCGAACTCAACGCCCGTGACGAGGCCCGCGCTAAGCGCAAGGCCCAGCAGCGTGGGGAGCGTGCCCGCAAGATTCGCGAAAGGAGCGAGCGCTAATGGCCGACATCCATATCCTTGTTGCCGACGATGCCGCTGGTCAGCGTCTTGACGCCTATCTGGGCGCTAATGACGGCTGCCCTACGCGCTCTGCCTGCGCGCATCTGATCGAGGGCGGTGCCGTTGCCGTCAACGGCGAGACATGCCTGTCAAAAAAGTATGCCGTGCGCTCCGGCGACCGTATTTCGGTCGATTTGCCCGAGCCGCACGATCCCACCGATGTGATTCCCGAGGCCATTCCCCTCGATATCCGCTACGAGGACGACTACCTCATCGTGCTCTCCAAGCAGCGCGGTCTGGTGTGCCATCCCGCCCATGGCCACGAGAGCGGCACCCTTGCGAAC
>URUW01000266.1 GCA_900551205.1 uncultured Collinsella sp.
GTGACCACATAGCCAACCTCGCCGACGGTCAGCGCGTCGACCGGGGTCTCGGCAGGACGCTTGACGCCCACGCCGTCGACCAAAAAGTCGCCCTTGGCCTGCATCATAAGCAGGGTATCGCACTTTTTGATGGAACCATCGAAGACGCGCACCGTAGCCACCACACCGCGATACTCGTCAAAGTACGAATCCAAAATGAGCGCTTTGAGCGGAGCGTTTGCATCGCCCTTAGGCGGCGAAATCAAAAAGACGATGGACTCCAGCAGATCGTGAATGCCCTCGCCGGTCTTGCCCGAGACGCACACGGCATCATCGGCGGGAATCGCCAGGTCGTCCTCGATCTCGGTCTTAACCTCGTCGGGATGGGCCGAGGGCAGGTCGATCTTGTTGATGGCGGGCACAATGTCCAGATTGGCGTTCATGGCGAGCGTCGCGTTGGAGACGGTCTGTGCCTCGACACCCTGAGTGGCGTCGACGACGAGCACCGCGCCCTCACAAGCGGCCAGCGAACGCGAGACCTCGTAGGTAAAGTCTACATGGCCCGGCGTATCGATGAGGTTGAACTGATACGTCTCGCCGTCGTCGGCGTCATAGGACACGCGGACGGCGTTGGACTTGATCGTGATGCCGCGCTCGCGCTCGATATCCATGGTGTCGAGCAGCTGCGACTCCATGTCGCGCTCGTCGACGGTATGGGTGAGCTCGAGGATGCGGTCGCTGATCGTAGACTTGCCATGGTCAATGTGCGCAACGATTGAGAAGTTGCGGATGTGGGAAATGTCAATTGAAGTATTCATGCGGACTATCTTACCCGAGCGGTACAAAAAATGGAGCCTGTTCCATAAAACAGGCTCCATTTATGCGCGTAATCTGTGTAGTGTGAAATTTACAACTTAGGCGTTGATGCTGTTCACGAGCTTGGCAAGACCGGACTTGCGGTTGGAAGCCTGGTTCTTGTGGATAACATGCTTGGCGGCAGCCATGTCGAGACGCTTGGTAACGGTCTTGAGGGCAGCCTGGGCCTTCTCAGCGTCGCCCTCGGCGACGGCGGACTGGACGTGCTTGGTCAGCGTCTTGAGCTCGGACTTGACAGCCTTGTTACGCATGCGAGCTGCCTCATTGGTGCGGATACGCTTCTTCTGAGACTTGATGTTTGCCACTTCTGGAGTTCCTTTCGAGTTCCTTGCAAAAAATGTATGACACCTCTGAGACACGGTGAGGTCATGCAAGCGCCTACTATAGCACGCTCCCCCTCAAAGGAATAGAACGAATTTGTCAAATAGGCAGGTATCATCACGATTTTCTCAAGATGTTCGTAATCCAGAGCAAAAGCGCGGTCTCAGAATCGGCAGAGCCCTTGAGCGCGAGCTCCACATCAACGGCACCCTCGAGCGCGGCAACGAGCTCTGCCATCGAAAAGCGACGTGCCCAGGTCAGGTGATTCTTGACCTGCCAGGACTGGAGCTTAAGTGTTGCGGCCAGCTCACGACCCTGTCCGCGCGCATCGAGCGCCTTGGCAACGATAAGCTCGCGGATGCGGCCGCACAGCAATGTGTAAGTCCACACGTAGCTCTTGGCGGGCAGTAGATTGAAGAGCTCGAGCGAGCGTCGCATGTCACGGGCCGAGACCGCATTGAGAAAGTCCCAGGGTTGAACCTCGGCCGTACGTACAATCCAGCGCTCAACGTCGGCAAGCTCAATCTGGGGCGCCTCGACCATCTGGGCAAGCTTAGCCAAGTCGTTATCGAGCATGCGCGTGTTTTCGCCCGAACGCGAGACGAGCTCCTCGGCGGCCGCCGTCGAAATCGACTTACCGCGCTGCGTCGCCATCTGCTGAACACGGCGCGGCAGTTCCCAGCGCTTGGTACCCGAGCAATCGACGATAGCCTTCTTGTCGATCTTGGCGATTGCCTTATACAGGCGCGTATTCTTGGCAAGCGAGTCGGCGATGATGAGGCAGACCGTTGTGGGGCTGGGACTCGCCAGATACTCGACGAGCGGCTCCGAAACCGCTTTGGCGAGCTTTGAGCAGCCATCGAGGAT
>URUW01000267.1 GCA_900551205.1 uncultured Collinsella sp.
TCTTTCGAGCTTCGACCCGGTCCGTCGTGAGACCGCCCGTGTCGCCCTCGAGAACCTCATCGCCGACGGCCGCATTCACCCTGCCCGTATCGAGGAGATGTATCACAAGGCCGCCGACCTGGTTCAGCAGCGCGTGCGCGAGGCTGGCGAGCAGGCTGCCTTCGATACCGGCATCCACGATCTGCACCCCGAGATCGTCAAGACCCTTGGTGCCCTGCGCTACCGTACCTCGTTTGGTCAGAACGTGCTTCAGCATTCCCTCGAGGTCTCTGATCTGTGCGGCGTGATGGCTTCCGAGCTTGGCCTGGACGTTGTGACCGCCAAGCGCGCCGGCCTGCTTCATGACCTGGGCAAGGCAATCGACCACGACGTCGAGGGCCCGCATGCCGTCATCGGCGCCGAGCTTGCCCGCCGTTATGGCGAGAAGCCCGTTATCGTCCACGCTATTGAGGCTCACCATGCCGATGTCGACCCCAACACGGTGCTCGATGTCCTGGTGCAGGCCGCCGATGCTGTCTCTGCCTCTCGCCCCGGTGCCCGTCGCGAGTCTGCCGAGAACTACATCAAGCGTCTTGAGAAGCTCGAGGAGATCGCCAACTCCCATGACGGCGTCGAACGTACCTATGCCATGCAGGCCGGTCGCGAGGTCCACGTCATGGTCCAGCCGGACAAGATCTCCGATGCCCAGTCCACGGTTCTGGCTCACGATATCGCCCATCAGATCGAGGAAGAGATGGAGTATCCCGGTCAGGTGCGCGTCGTCGTGATTCGCGAGAGCCGCGCTGTCGATATCGCTAAATAACATGAGCGACGCGAACGAGCTCATCTCATTTATCGCGTCGATGTCGGGGGAGGGCAACCTTCGCGTCGAGGAGAACCTTGGCGAGGGGTATGTCCGCCTCCGCGTTTCGGAGGCCGAGCGGCGCCAGGCTAAGCACGACATTCAGCATGTCGAGGACATCGTCATCGAAATGCTCCGTAATGCTCGCGATGCCGGCGCCGACAAGGTCTATCTCGCCACGACCAAGGAAGATGGCGTCCGCACGCTTGTCTTTCTGGATAACGGTTCTGGCGTTCCGCAGGATATGCAAGAGCGAATCTTTGATGCCCGCGTTACCTCCAAGCTCGAGAGCATGAAGATGGACCGTTGGGGCGTTCACGGTCGTGGCATGGCATTGTTTTCGATTAAGCAGAACGCCGACGAGGCCCGTGTGGTCACGTCCGGCGTCGATCTTGGTTCAGCCTTCAAGGTGAGCGTTGCGGCCGACCGCCTCAGTGAGCGTGCCGATCAGTCCAGCTGGCCCCAGGCCGTCAAGGATGAGGACGGACGTTATGTCTGCGCTCGCGGTCCACATAATATTATTCGCGCTGCTTGTGAGTTTGCGCTCGAGGAGTTGCGTGGTTGCGATGTCTATCTCGGTTCTCCGTCTGAGATTGCCGCGACCCTTTATGCTCAAGCGTCAAGTCGGCTCGATACGTCTCGTCTCCTGTTCATCGATGACGAGAGCGAGCTTCCGGTTGTCGATCGTTTAGGCCTTGCTTCTGATGCCGAGGACTTTATCCGTATTTGTTCGGGTTTGGGTCTTGAGATGTCCGAGCGCACGGCCCATCGCATTTTGGCGGGGCAGATTAAGCCCGTTCGCGGTGTGACCGCGCGTCTGCTGCGCGAGCGTGATTCGTCCTCGCATGCGCCGGCTCCTGTCGATCTCGCGAAGGATCGTCGCGGGCTACGTATTGCCAAGGATGACATGGCACAGTTTTCGCGTGCTGTGGAGCGCGACTTTAATGACCTTGCCGCCCGGTACTATCTCAACCTTTGCGGTGACCCAAAGATCCGTGTTTCGCGTGATCGAATCACCGTGACCTTTGATCTTGCCAAAGAGGAATAGTGCCTTTACCGAGTCCACTCGGTACGATACAGTTATTGCAGTTAAAACGTACTTTTAAATGCAGGAGTTTCTTCATGGATTGCCTGAAGGTATCAAGCAAATCATCGCCCGCGTCCGTTGCCGGCGCCATCGCCGGCATGGTCAAGGATGG